>JAGRKY010000356.1:2278-2679 GCA_020442095.1 Bauldia sp. | reverse complement strand
CAACTGCCTCAAGAACGACAATATCATCTATATTGGCGATCTGGTGCAGAAGACCGAAGCCGAAATGCTGCGCACGCCGAATTTCGGCCGCAAGTCGCTGAACGAGATCAAGGAAGTGCTTGCCCAGATGGGTCTCCATCTCGGCATGGAAGTCGCCAATTGGCCGCCGGAGAATATCGACGAGCTGGCCAAGCGGTACGAAGAACATTATTGAGCGCGCAGTAGCGCCACAAGTATTGGGAGAGCGTCATGCGCCACCGCAAATCCGGACGAAAGCTGAATCGGACGTCCAGCCACCGTATGGCGATGTTCTCCAATATGGCGGCATCGCTGATCCAGCACGAACAGATCGTCACCACGCTGCCGAAGGCCAAGGACCTGAGGCCGCTGGTCGAGAAGCT
>JAGRKY010000356.1:0-2216 GCA_020442095.1 Bauldia sp. | reverse complement strand
CAGCTGCGTGACCTCGGCACGGTGAAGAAGCTCTTCGACACCATCGGCCCGCGCTACAAGGAACGCGCCGGCGGCTACACCCGGGTCCTCAAGGCCGGCTATCGCTACGGCGACAGCGCGCCGATCGCGGTCATCGAGTTTGTCGATCGCGATCGCGATGCCAAGGGCGCCGAGGATCGCGCGCGCCACGAAGCCGAAAGCGCCGAGGCGGCAGCCTGAGCCGACAAGGCTTTATGGGAATTGGATCAAGGGCGGCTTCGGCCGCCCTTTTTCGTTGGCGCCGGCCTGTTCCACTTCGCACATCGATTCACGATGCGGCGGCAAGCCGCTGACGCGGAATCGCTTATGCCCGGTCTCCCGTCCGCCGGGCCTGCTCGCGGACGCCCGGAACACCCGGGTGCCCCGGGACGCGCGGCGGTTCAGCCGTAGACGGCGCGGGTGATGTCCTTCGGAAACGCGCCGATGCAGCCCTCGACGGCCGTATTGGTGAAGTCGAAGGCCGAGATGCCGGCCTTCCGGTCCATGAACCAGTTGTGGCCATAGACGCCACCCCAGCGGGCGGTGCCGACCGAGTAGGGGATGCCGGTGCGTTCCGGGTCCACGACGATCCCGGACAGGTAGCCGAAGCCGGCGCCGGGCTCGTCGGCGTCGCGCATCTCGCCGACCTGGTTGGCCAGCGCCGCCTCCACCGTATCGGCTTTCAGGATCGGGCCGCCGCCGGTGCGGATCGTCTCGAGGAAGCGCATGAAGTCGCCGGCGGTGCCTGCCATGCCGGCGCCGCCGGACTGGAAGGCCTCAGGACGGAAGATCCGCGAAGGGGAGAACACCATGCCCGCGCCGGGGCCCGTTTTCAGCTGATGCGGGTCGTCCATCAGGACCGCGCCGTGATCGCTGTCGGCATAGGCGGCGGCCAGGCGGGCGCGGTCGGTGACCGAGAAGGCGGTATCCACCATGCCGAGCGGCCCGGTCACGTAATGGGCGACCGCGTCGCCAAGGGTGCCGCCATGGGCGCGCCCGACGATCTCGCCGAGGATGTCGAGCGAGACGCCGTACCGCCAGCCGGTGCCGGGCGCGAAGAACAGCGGCACCTCCGCGATGCGCTTGAGGTTCTCCTCCATGCTCATGCCCTGATCCTCGAGGCCGCCCGATATCCCGGCATCGACATAGGGATCGTCCGGTGCCGCGGTCGGATAGCCGAAGCCGGCCGTGTGGGTGAGCAGGTGGCGGATGGTGATCTCGGGCGTGTAGCCGTCGAGCAGCCTTGGGCGGAAATGCGGCAGCCACTCGGTGATGTTGCGGTCGAAGCCAAGGATGCCGCGCTCGATCATCGCCAGGGTGGTTGCGGCGACCAGCGGCTTGGTCACCGACGCCAGGCGGAAGATCGTGTCCTCCGTCATCTTGCGTCCGGCCTCGCGATCGGCGAATCCGGCGATCCGCTGGTAGGCGGGTTTGCCGTCCTTCATCACCATGACGACGGTGCCGACGATCAGGTTCTCGCCGATCGCCTTGTCGATGACCGCATCGAGACGCGATTCCATACCGCTCATGATGCCCCCCTCATAAATTCCGCAATTGTCATGGCGTTGCCCATATGTTGGTTTGATTTCTTACCTAGCAGGCGACATCGCAATGGGAAAATGGTGAGCGATGAGGGGACTTGCATTTCGAAGGGGCGTTATCGCGGCGGCGGCGGTGCTGGCCGCGCTTGCAGCATATCCGGCGGGAGCAGAGGAGCGACAGGTTCCTGAGACGGCGGCGGAGGTAAAGCTGTCCTTCGCTCCCATCGTCAAGAGAGTCGCACCGGCGGTCGTCAATGTCTACGCCTCGCGGGTCGTGCAGCAGTCTCCCTATTTCTCGGATCCGTTCTTCCGGCGCTTCTTCGGCGCCCCCGATTTCGGCCCTCCGGCCCAGCGGGTGCAGCGCTCCCTCGGGTCGGGGGTGATCATCGATGCGTCGGGCATGATCGTCACCAACCACCACGTCATTGCCCAGGCGAGCGAGATCAAGGTGGCGCTTTCCGACCGCCGCGAATTCGATTGCGACGTCGTCCTCGACGATGAGCGGACCGACCTTGCCGTCCTGAAGATCAAGGACGGGGAGGGTGAGTTCCCCTTCCTCGAATTCGCCGATTCCGACGACCTCGAGGTCGGCGATCTGGTGCTCGCGATCGGCGATCCCTTCGGGGTCGGCCAGACCGTGACCAGCGGCATCGTCTC
>JAGRKY010000355.1:1204-5975 GCA_020442095.1 Bauldia sp. | reverse complement strand
ACCGCGTGGGCCTGGTTCCAGCCGAAGTCGTCACGCGGGCCGACATAGACGATGCCGATGGTCAGCGGCGCGGCGAGCGCGGAGCGGATCGGCAGGATACCGGACGTGAGACCGACCGCGCCGAGCGCGGCACCGCCCTGGAGAAGCTTACGCCGGCTCAGTTCAAATTTGGACATGTGGTTCCCCTTTGATCGAGATCGTCACCCTGGGCAGGCCGTTCCGCGCCCGTCCTCTGACTCTCTGGTTCGCAATGGTCGTGCCAACTGCCCTTCGGGAGAGACGACTCCGCAGATTGCATGCATTTGCGGGAGAGGCGGAATTGGCGGGACTGCTGGCCTGAGCAGCCATAATTCCGGCAACTGCCTGCCAGTGGCGCGACAGATGCTCAATTAATATGCACGGCTGAATATATCAGCCGATCAGGCGTCGACCGGCTTGTTGGTCTCCAGGAAGTCGTAGGTCCGCGCCAGCCGGTCCATCAGGTAGTCGGCACCGGAGATCGGGGCGTATTTCGCCGGCCGCTCGGCCGACACGCAGGTCGGCAGGCAGGCGATCGTCGCGTCGGGATTGGGATCGAGGAAGAAGGCGACGGAATAGCGGTCGGCGCCGCGGTTGACGACCCGATGCGGAGTCGAGACATAGACGTCGTTGGTCCAGCGCATCAGGCAGTCGCCGATGTTGCAGACGAAGGTGCCGGGCTGCGGCGGCACGGTGATCCAATCCCCGGTCCGCGTCCGCACCTCGAGACCGCCGACATCGTCGGTGAGGAGCAGCGTGACGTCGCCATAGTCGGTATGGGTGCCGGCGCCGATCTGGCCCTCGGCCGCCGTGACCGGCTGGGTCGGATAGTGCAGCAGCCTGAGCGTCGCCATCGGCTGGTCGAGCTTGTCCTCGAAATAGTCGGGCGACAGGCCGAGGTCGATCGCGACGCCGCGATGGAGCCGCCGCCCGACCGACCAGACCGCGTCGAAATAGGTCAGCATCGTGTCGCGCCAGCCGGCGAGATCGGGCCACAGGTTGACGCCGCGAAACGGCTCGCCGGCGATCACCCGCGGATCGTCGGGGGCGAGATTGAGCCCGATGTTGAAGGCCTCCTTCAGGTCCGCCGGCATGGACGGGTCGAGGCTCTCGCCCTGCATGGCGACGTAGCCGCGATTGTGCGGCGAATTGCGGATCGACTGTTTCTCCTTCTCCGCCAGGTCGAGGGCGAAGAAGCGGGCGGATTCGCTGAACACTTCCTCGATCAGGGTGGTCGGAATGCCGTGGCCGGTCACGAAGAAGAAGCCGACGCCGCGCGCCGCCTGCCCGATTTCCCCGGCTATCCGCTCGTCCGCCCCGGGACCCGGGGTGAGATCGACGACGGGCAGGGCATCGGTGGCTGCTGTCATGGCTTCGGGGCTCCCACGGCCTGGTGTCAGGGCTGTCTGTCTCGCCCCTCCCATCCATGAACCATGCCAGCCATCGGCTCCAGCATCGCCTGCGCTGAAAATTCGCATCCTGTCTTGCCGTGTTTAGCTAATTGTGTTTCACTAAACTAAATTACTAAACATGACGTCGGGTACAGGGAGGGCTCCGACACCAATTATCACAACGCAACTTTCGCGATTCAGCGCCGGTCGTCGGCCTGGAGACGCGCGTAGCCGCCCTGAGGAGGAGCCCGGCAACGCGCAGTGGTTCCACACCTGGGAGGTACATGGGATGAGAAAGCTGCTTACCCTCGCGACCGCGCTCTCGGCTTCGGCCCTCGCGACCGCGGCATTCGTCAATCAGAGCCAGGCCGAGGAGCTGACGCTCTGCTGGGCGGCCTGGGACCCGGCCAATGCGCTGGTCGAGCTGTCCAAGGACTTCACCACCGAATCCGGCATCGACATGAAGTTCGAGTTCGTTCCGTGGACGAGCTTCGCCGACCGGTTCCTCAACGAGCTCAACTCGCACGGCAAGCTCTGCGATCTTCTGATCGGCGACAGCCAGTGGCTCGGCGGCTCGGCCGAAAACGGCCACTACGTCAAGCTCAACGACTTCTTCGACAAGGAAGGCATCTCGATGGATGATTTCCTTGGGCCGACGGTCTACGCCTATTCGACCTGGCCGAAGGGATCGCCGAACTACTGGGCGTTGCCGGCCATGGGCGACGCGCTCGGCTGGGTCTACCGCAAGGACTGGTTCGAGAAGCCCGAGCTGCAGGCCGAGTTCAAGGACAAATACGGCCGCGATCTTGCCCCGCCGAAGACCTGGGACGAGCTCAAGGACATCGCCGAATTCTTCCAGGGCCGCGAGGTAGACGGCAAGAAGGTCTACGGCGCCGCGATCTTCACCGAGCGCGGATCGGAAGGCATCACCATGGGCGTGACCGCGGCGCTCTATGCCTGGGGCTTCCAGTACCAGAACCCCGACAAGCCCTATGAGATGGAAGGCTACGTCAACTCGGCAGACGCCGTCGCGGCGCTCGAGTTCTACAAGGAACTCTACAAGTGCTGCACGCCTCCCGGCTATTCCGACGCCTACATGCAGGAGGGCCTCGATGCCTTCAAGTCGGGCCAGGTCGCGATGATGATGAACTGGTTCGCCTTCTGGCCGGGCATGTACAAGGATGAGAATGTCGGTGGCGACAAGATCGGCTTCTTCGTCAACCCGATGGAGAAGGTCCCGGCCTCGACGCTCGGCGGACAAGGCATCTCGGTGGTCGCCTATTCCGACAAGCAGGACGACGCCCTGAAGTACATCAAGTGGTTCGCCAAGCCGGAAGTCCAGAAGAAGTGGCAGGAGCTCGGTGGCGTGTCGACCGCCAAGGCCGTGCTGCTCGATCCGGACTATCCGAACTCCTCGCCCTATGCCGCTGACTTCCTCGTGGCGATGGGCCAGGTGCAGGACTTCTGGCAGGAGCCGGCCTATGCCGAGCTGCTCCAGTCGATGCAGAAGCGGATCCACGACTATGTCGTCGCCGACCAGGGCACGGCGCAGGAAGCGCTTGACGCGCTGGTCGAGGACTGGACCGAGACCTTCCAGGACGAGGGCAAGCTCTAGGGCTGCCTGATCGCGAACCTTCCCCTCCCGCGCGACGCGGGAGGGGCCCTTTCAAGCCATGATAGATTTCGACAGGCGGGATTCGGGACGGCAGCCGATGAGTGATTCATCAGCCAAGGCAGGGATTGCCGACCGCGTGGCGGGCGCCACGCCCGCCCCTCTCGCCAGGCGCATCCGCAGCTTTTCCGACCGGACGATAGCGTGGCTGTTCATCACGCCGACGATCCTGCTGCTGCTCGCCATCAACATCTTTCCGCTGTTGTGGACGGTCTACCTGTCCTTCACCAACTACAAGGCCAACCGCAACGCGCCGATCAACTGGCAGGGCGCCCGCTATTACGAGGACATCCTCAGCGATCCCGACGTCTGGCATTCGATGCAGGTCACCGCGCATTTCGTCTTCTGGACAGTGGCGATCGAGACGCTGCTCGGCTTCGCCCTCGCCTACCTGATCGATCGCCGCTTCCGGGGCCACGGCTTCTGGACGACGGTGATCCTGATCCCGATGATGCTGTCTCCGGCGGTGGTTGGAAACTTCTGGAAGTTCCTCTACCAGCCGCAGATCGGCCTTTTCAATTACGGCATCTCATTCTTCACCGGCCTCGACCCCTCCTCGTTCCAGATGATCGGAGAGGTGTCGCTGGCCCCCTGGGCGATCGTCATCGTCGATGTCTGGATGTGGACGCCCTACGTCATGCTGATCTGCCTCGCGGGCCTGCGCTCGATCCCCGACTACATCTACGAGGCGGCCGAGGTCGACCGCGCGTCGACCTGGCGGCGCTTCTGGTCGATCACCCTGCCCATGGCGCTGCCCTTCATCATGCTCGCGGTGCTGTTCCGCGGCATCGAGAACTTCAAGATGTTCGACCTGATCAACCTCCTGACCTCGGGCGGGCCGGGCTCGACCACCGAGGTGGTGTCGATCACGCTAAAGCGCGAGGCCTTCGAGAGCTGGAAGACCGGCTATTCCTCGGCGCTCGCGATCATCCTCTTCGTCACGGTGTTCGGCCTCGCCAACATCTACGTCAAGGCGCTGAACAGGGTGAAGCAGCGATGAGCGCCGCCAACCAGGCCCATTCCGTCGTCGCACCGACGCCCACGGCGCGCCGGGTCTCCGGCTTCCTCGTCATCGTTTACGCGCTCGTCACCATGATCCCGCTCGCCTGGATCGTGATGACCAGCTTCAAGACGCCGCCGGATTCGATCGCCTATCCGCCGAAGGTGATGTTCGAGCCGTCGCTCGAGGGCTACTGCAACCTCTTCACGACGCGGACGCGGCAGACACAGGAATACATCGCCTCGCTGCCGCCGGCGGAGACGATGTGCGACAAGATCGTGCGCTCGCGCGACATGGTGATCGCTGGCCCGTCGAACGTCATCCCGCGCTTCACAAACTCGGTCGTCATCGCCTTCGGATCGACCTTCCTCGCGGTCTTCCTCGGCACGATCACGGCCTATGCCTTCTCGCGCTTCCGGGTTCCGCTCGCCGACGACCTGCTCTTCTTCATCCTGTCGACGCGGTTCATGCCGCCGATCGCGGTCGCGATCCCGATCTTCCTGATGTATCGGACCCTTGGCCTCTCCGACACTCAGCTCGGCATGATCCTCCTCTACACGGCGGTGAACGTCTCGCTCGCTGTCTGGCTGCTGAAAGGCTTCATCGACGAGATTCCGCGCGAATACGAGGAGGCCGCGATGATCGACGGCTATTCGCGCCTGCATGCCTTCTTCAAGGTGGTGCTGCCGC
>JAGRKY010000355.1:0-1148 GCA_020442095.1 Bauldia sp. | reverse complement strand
GGAACGAATATGCCTTCGCGGTGCTCCTCACCTCCGGCGAGGCGCAGACGATGCCGCCCTTCATCCCCTTCATCATCGGCGAGGGCGGCCAGGACTGGCCGGCGGTCGCGGCGGCAACGACGCTGTTCCTGATCCCGATCTTCGTCTTCACCATCCTGCTCAGGAAGCATCTCCTGCGCGGCATCACCTTCGGAGCGGTGCGGAAATGACCAAGCACCGCACATCCCGGTCTTTGGTGGTGCGTCCTTCGAGGCTCCGCTTCGCGGAGCACCTCACGATGGCGGGGTTGGTGTTCGACGGCGAGTTTTCCCTCGCCATCCTGAGGTGCTCGCCGCGCCTGCGGCGAGCCTCGAAGGACGCACATCGCGACCAGCACTGGATCGGGGGCATCGCATGAACGAACGTCGCCACCACCACAACCCGGCCAATCCCTATTCCATCGACGCGACGATGGACCCCGTGCAGGAGCACGTCGCCGACGAGCTGCCGGTGCCGCCCCACGCCGCGATGGACCAGGAGCCGCTCGACCAGTACGAGGTCCATCCCGCCGCCCGCTATTTCCGCCGCGGTCCATGGGAGAACGCCGCCACCGTGATCATCGCTCTCGGCGTGGTCATGTTGATGCAGCCCTTCTCGGTCTTCCTCTATGGCTGGTCCTTCGCGACCATTCTGTTCGGCACGGTGATGTTCGTCATCGTCAGTCATTTCGTGGATTAGGACGATGGCCGAGATCCGCGTCGAGAAACTCCACAAGGCCTTCGGCGAATTCATCGCCGTCCGCGAATCCGACTTCACCGTCGCCGACGGGGAGTTCTTCGTCATGCTCGGGCCGTCCGGATGCGGGAAGACGACGACGCTGCGGATGATCGCCGGGCTCGAGCTCCCGACCTCCGGCCGCATCCTGCTCGGCGGTGACGACGTCACCTTCAACCGCGCGGCCGCCCGCGACATCGCCTTCGTCTTCCAGCTCTTTGCGCTCTATCCGCACATGAATGTCCGCCAGAACATCGGCTTCCCGCTGAAGTGCGAGGGCATGCAGCGGTCGGAGATCAAGGCGCGGGTCGAGGAGACCGCGCGCTTCCTCAGGATCGAGCACCTCCTCTCCGAGCCGACGTCGCGGCTTGCCGGCGGCGACCGCCAGCGCGTCG
>JAGRKY010000354.1 GCA_020442095.1 Bauldia sp. | reverse complement strand
GCCAGACCAAGAACAACGACGAGTTTTTCGAGTCGATGAATACCTGAGGCGCCGGGCGGAACGCCCGCGCCTCCCGTTCATTCGATGCGGTAGACCGTCGCCGCGCCCGGGTCGCGGTAGAAATCGACCCGGCTGCCATCCCAATGATAGTCGAGGTGACGGCCCTGTAGCGCGTGGGCCGCGCCGTCCGGATAGAACAGGCCGACGCATTCGCCGCCGGGATGCCGCGCGCTCGGATAGACGACCCCGTCCGATCCGGAATGGCGGAGCGCCGCGCCGAGCGCCTGGCCGGCCATATGGCTGTCGGGGTCGAGGGCGTCGCGAAAACCGGCAATCCCACCTCTCAGATCATGGAGCCGCGCCGCGACATCGAGCACGATCTCGCGGAACTGCGAGGTCCAGCCCGGCGGCTCGGAAGTCCGCGCCATGAAACGGGTGTGATGGTGGATTGTTTCGAAGAGCGCCGTCTCGAATAGTTTGCCGGCGTACAAAACCCCGTACCGTCCGTCGGTGAAGCGGCTCGGCCGGTCCGGGCTCGCATGGGTGAAGGGCGCCATCAGGTAGCTCGCGCCGGGTCCCGAGACCCGCCGGGCCGGCGGCACCAGGTCGAGGTTGCCGATCGATTCCATCAGACGCGGGTTGGTCTTCTGCTCGGCCGAGATGAGGAGCGGCCAGTCTGCCGGATCGGCGATGTCCTCGAAGAGATCGACCGGCGGGTGGAGGCTGCGGATGATTCGAACCGCGGCTGGCCAGTGGACCGGGGTGACGGGAATGGCGTCGGGGTCGGTCACCAGGCGCCGCGTTCGGCGTCGAGATAGCGACGGACCCGCATCAGGTCGGTCAGCTCGCCGCCGAGCATGACCTCGAGGGCCGAGCGGCCGGCGAAGGCGTCGTTGGGCTTGGCGATCCAGTCATAGCCACGCTGCGGCTCGCGGAAGATGATGCGAAGCGCCTTGTGGATGCCCATCAGGTTCGAGAGCCGCGCCGAGCGGTCGCGCTCGATGCGGCCGATATCGCGGGCCTTCCAGCGGCGATAGGTGCGGAGCGGCAGGTCGAGCAGGGTCGCCGCCTGGTGGTCGGTCAGTCCCCAAAGGCGGAACAGGTTGAGGGCGGCGCGGAACATCGCGGCGGCTTCGGCCGGGGTTATCGGCGCCGGGGTGAAATCGGCCGGTGCGGTATCGATGCTGAGAAGCGCGGCCACGATGCCCTCCTATATGGCCATATATAGGAGGTTTAATGCCAAATGGCAACTTTGGTTGAAAACCGGTGGGTCGGTCGCCGGCTCAGGCGGATCGGAGGGCGCGGCGGAACCAGTCGCTGCCGCGGCGGATGGAGCCTCCCCCGCGGCCGGCCTCGCCCGCCTCGCCTTCGTATCGGGCGAAGGCGAGCACCTTGACCCGTTCCTTCGCCTCCTGGAGGGACAGCGCCGGAATGGCAATGCTCCATTCGGTGCCGTCGAAGCGGTAGGTGAAGTGGTAGTTCCGGTACTTCGGGGAAACGCCGGCTTCGGGTTGGTAACGAGCCTGCAAAACGGTTGTCATGGTGGAAAGCCCGTCTGGAAGGGCGGCGCGACGTCGTTCCGGGTCGTGGCACGGCGCGATGACGGGCCGCAGGTTGTTCTTGTGCTGGTCGGGATGTCCGGCCCGCGGGTTGCTGCGTGGAGACGGTAGCCGGCGAAGGGTTTACGAAGCGTAAACCATAAAATGTCAGGCGGACCGCGGATCCCGGAGCAGCATGGCGAGGGTGTCCGGGTCGGTAACCGGCAGGGAGCACGTCTCGCCGTGGCAGACATAGGCGGTGGGGAGATCGTCGACCGGGCGCTTGCCCGAGGCCGGATGGGTCGGGGGGAGGTCGGCGGCGTCGGCGAAGACGGAAAGGATGGTCGAAGGGGTCCAGGCGGCGCGGGTCGTGGCAACCAGGCGGTCGGGCGTGCGGTCGGCGGGATGGACGATCACCGCGTCGGTCGCGGTGAGGCGGAAGTCGAGGTCGGCGAGGATGCCGGCGGTGGCGAAAAGGTTGGCGGCGATCGCCGGTGCCGCGGCCTCGAGGATCGCATCGGCATCGGCGC
>JAGRKY010000353.1:2281-2663 GCA_020442095.1 Bauldia sp. | reverse complement strand
TCCCAGATCGGCTTGCCGATGACGAACTGCTGCAGGCCGAAGAGGTTGTTCTCGATGGCCTTGGCGCTGTCGAGCTGGCCGCGGACCAGACCGACGAAGGGCGGCATCCAGTCCGGCGGATTGGCGTCCCACTCGGCGTAGATCGACTTGTAGGGCGGCAGCTGACCGGGATGGCCGCTCGGCGTGCCGACGATCGAGTCTTTCCAGATCTGCTGGTCGTAGGTCAGGGCCTTGAGGTACTCGGCCGCCTTCTCCTTGTTCTTCCCGTACTTGAAGAGCGCGGAGCCGGTCGTCCAGAACACCGTCGAGCCAGCGCCATTGGCGAACTTCGGCAGCGGGCCGAGGTGGAGCTGAGTCGGATCTTCCCAGTTCGCCGCCATGC
>JAGRKY010000353.1:0-2235 GCA_020442095.1 Bauldia sp. | reverse complement strand
TGACGCCGCCGTCCGACGCGCCTTCCAGCAGGATGTCCGGATTGGCGTAGGCCATCAGCTTCTTCATCAGGACGAGCGCTTCGATCGCCGCCTCGCTGGTGAAGTCGAACAGGCCTTCCGACGTGTAGATGTTCGGGTTCATGCTGTGGGCCATCGGGGCGACGCACCGCCAGCCATGCGAGTCGAAGGTCGTGCCGAAGGGCGCGACGCCGGATTCGACGATCGCCTTGGCGTGCTCGAGCTGCTCGTCCCAGGTCGCCGGGGCAGCGTCAGGCAGACCCGCCTGGGTCGTCAGGCCGGAGTGCCAGCCGGTGCCGATCACGTCGAGAAGGAACGGCCAGCCGTACATCTTGCCGTCGATCATGTTCTCTTCGCGGATCGACGGGATGATGTCGTCGAGCACGTCCTTCGGGATGTAGTCGTCCCAAGGCTCGATGACGTCAGCCTCGACCATCGCGGACATTTCCACGAACGGCGTCTGGCCGACATAGATGTCCCAGGTGCTGTCCTTGTTCTTCGCCTCGGCGACGAAGCGCTCGATGCCGAAGCCTTCGACCGGAGCGATCTGGTAATTGATCCCGGGGAACTCGCCGTTGACGGTCGGGATGCCCGGATGCAGATCCTCGATCCACTGATAGAAGGTCGGCGTCAGCGGACGATCCTCGGCGAGCGCCGAGCCGAAGCCGTATTTCGCGGCGACGCCAACTCCGGCCATGCCGAGACCCGCCACAAGAGTACGCGACATGAATTCGCGTCTGTCGATCTGTCCCCGCACCAACTGTTGGCGGGACGCCTCCTGAAGCAGGAGTTCCTTTTCCTTGCGCTCAACCACCGGCTTATTCTCCTTTTTACGTCAGAGCCGTTATAAGCAACTGAAAATTCGTATCAGCTAGCCCCCTTGCCCGCAACTGATCCGAATGGACTCAATTAGGGCATATGCTCCATTGCAATGGATGTTTTTTATGCGCCTATAGCAGGGTGTATCCACCGTCGATCAGGTGCGCCCCTCCGGTGACGTAGCTCGACGCCGGGCTCGCGAGAAAGACAGCGAGGGGGCCGATTTCAGACGGTTCTCCGGCGCGCTCCATCGGGATCCCGGCGACCATCTTGTCGATGACTTCCGGCTTGGTATCGAGCCATGCGCGGTTGGCGTCGGTCATGAAGAGACCGGGGCAGATGGCGTTGACCGTGATGCCATGGGGCGCCCAGTCGGCGGCGGCCGATCGGGTGAACTGGACGATCGCCGCCTTGGCCGTCTCGTAGGAGCGGCCGCCGATGCCGCGATTGGAAATGAAGGCATTCATCGAGGCGACGTTGATGATCCGGCCGCCCTTGCCGCGCTCGAGCATCGAGCCGCCGACGATGCTGGTTCCGAGGAAGCAGCTGGTGAGATTGAGGTCGATGACGAACTGCCAGCTTTCGAGGCTCTGCTTCTCGATCGGCTCGGATTTGCGGCGGCCGCCGATGTTGTTGATCAGGATGTCGATCGGACCGTAATCGGCGAGGCATTGCTGCAGGCCGGCGCGGCATTCTTCCGGCACGCCCATGTCGGCGCGGATCGTCTCGACATCCCGTCCGAGTGCGCGGAGCTCGCCGGCAGTCGCCGCGAGGCTTTCCTCGTCGCGGCCGGTGATCACCAGATCGGCGCCGGCTTCGGCAAGAGCGGTCGCCATGGCGCGTCCGAGCCCGCGGCTTCCTCCGGTGACCAATGCCGTCTTGCCGTCGAGGCGAAACAGATCGAGGACTGGCAAGTTCTTCTCCTTAGTCTTCTCCGGCACCGCCATCCGGATGCCGTCGGTCAGGATAGGCACAGGCGCCCGACCTCGACAACGCGACGACACGAGACGTTACGACGCAATCGGGCGTGACTGGCATCGATCCTGCTCGGGGCGATCTTGACGGCGGGCGAAAGCCTGTAGATTTTGCTGATCGTCCCGTCGTCACGGACGGGATGTCGACAACTGCGCTGGCGAAACTTCTATTTGCCTGTCGTCGACCGCTTGGAGGAGGGGCGGTGGATTCAGATGTCGGCTGGTCACCAATCCGGCCAAACGGCACAGGAACAGTCAGGAAGAAGCGGGCTTAGATGGCGCAGATCAAGATCAGGAATTTGATCAAGCAATTCGGTGACGTCGAGATTCTCCACAATCTGAGTATCGACATCGCGGACAAGGAACTCGTCGCGCTTGTAGGGCCGTCCGGCTGCGGCAAGACCACCCTTCTCAGGATGATCGC
>JAGRKY010000352.1 GCA_020442095.1 Bauldia sp. | reverse complement strand
ACCCCGACTGGGCCTCGCAGCCGCGCGTGCCGCACGGTCACCCCGACGGCGGAAGATGGACGGATGGTGGTGGCGTGCGGCAAGCTGCCAATTGGATTTCGCCGGACCGCGAGCAGGAATGCCTGGAGCAGTACGAGCGTGATACGTTTCATTGCACGATGGTTGGACTCGCTGAATGTCATCGCCAGGCAGCGGAACGATACTCGGCTTGTCTGCGGGGAAGGCCCCTTCCACCGCTGAACTATTGAGGACGTCGATGCTGATCGCTGAGCGAATTCTCAAGGCCCGTCAGGAGGGTCAGGAAGCCGACGTCCCTGTGCGCATATACAGGCCCGAACCTGCCGAAGGCGCATGGGGTTGCCGGTACGAGATCGACTGGCCGGATCGACCGCACGCGATGGCGGCAAAAGGTTTCGATGCGGTCCAGGCGCTGATCCTCGCACTGGAGATGATCGGGGCGACGCTCTATTCGAGCAGTTATCACGATAGTGGCGCCCTTGTTTTCGAGAGGCAGGGAGGCGGATATGGCTTCCCGGTGCCGGGTGGCATGCGCGACCTGCTCGAGGGTGACGACGCGAAGTTTTTCTGAGGGGCGATGACTGTACGTCTGGGGGGAGACCGGTGAGCGGGATCAGCAAGGACCTGGCGCGGCATCTGGTTCGCGCCGCCTTTCGGAGCGGACGCGAGCTGGAGGAGGGGCTTGCGCTCCTGAAGACGACCTGCGAGCCGGACGAGTATCGGGACTACGCCATCGGCATTGCTGCCGCTATCGACGGGATCCATGCGGCGCTGCTCAGCAAGGCTATCGCCGCTTATCCGGAGCTCGAAGGCGAGATCGAGACGGAGATCGAGAAATATGGGCGGTATCTCTAGGTCACTTGAACAGGAATAAATTCCTTGACAGCGTGACGCTGGTCTGGCATGGTTTCGCTATCGTCGGAGAGGTGCGGATGAAGCGTGCCGCCCGCCTGACAGTTCAGCAGACAGTTTCTTGAAGCGCGGCCGGGTTCTTGCCCGGCCGTTTTGTTTTTCGGCGCGCTTGAGCGCAGCCGTTTCGATCGATCAACAGAGTCCCGCTGCCACATCCTGTCGTCCTCCGGCTTGACCGGAGGACCGGTGCCCAACCGCGCATCGGTCCGGGCGGGGTGAGCGCAAGGCCCCAGCGTGATCGCTCGTTGCGATGGGTCCTCCGGTCAAGCCGGAGGACGACGGTGGCGGGTGTGGGATTGGGGGGAACGGTGGTGTGCGGGACGGAGGAAAGACTGCGGAGCGCGGGGGATCCGAACCCGCGTCACCGGCGCGGCCGGCGGCGGCCGGATGAACATGTGTGACGACCATCCAACGAAAGGACCAACGACATGACCGACGTGGCAATGCCGGCGCCGGAGGCGAAGTCGGGCGATGCCGAACTCGCCCGGGCCTTCGACAGCTTCCAGCGTACCTTCGAGAGCTTCAAGCGCGAGAATGACGACCGACTCGGCGAGATCGAGCGGAAGCAGACCGCCGACGTGGTGACGGAAGAGAAGGTCGACCGCCTCAACCAGGCGCTCGACGACCAGAAGCGGGCCTTCGACCAGCTCGTCCTGAAGGGCCGGCGGCCGCCGCTCGAGACCGGGGCGGGGCGCATCGTCACCTCGCCCGAGCACAAGGCGGCCTTCGAGGCCTATGTCCGCCGGGGCAACGAGGAGGCGCTGCGCGGCTTCGAGCAGAAGACGCTCGCGGTCGGCTCGGACGGCGGCTACCTGGTGCCCGACGAGACGGAGCGGGAGATCGGCCGGCGGCTCGCCGCGGTCTCGCCGATCCGCTCGATCGCCAGCGTCCGCCAGGTTTCCGGCAACGTCTACAAGAAGCCTTTCGTGACGACCGGGGCGGTGACCGGCTGGGTCGGCGAGACCGACTCGCGGCCCGGCACCACGGCGCCGGTGCTCGACGAGCTGGAATTCCCGGCGATGGAGCTCTACGCCA
>JAGRKY010000351.1 GCA_020442095.1 Bauldia sp. | reverse complement strand
CACCGGGCCGGCACGCCTCGACTGGTCGATCGGCCCCGACGCCGACGCGGTCATCGTCGAACTCGGGGCGAATGACGCGCTGCGGGGCGTCGCCCCGGCGATCACGCGGAAGGCGCTCGACGACATCATGACGCGGCTCGACGAACGCGGCCTGCCGGCGCTGCTCGCCGGCATGCGGGCGCCGCCCAATCTCGGGCGCGACTATGCCGAAGCCTTCGAGCCGATCTACCCCGAGCTCGCCGCGAGCCACAGCGCCCTGCTCTACCCCTTCTTCCTCGACGGCGTCGCCGCCGACCCTGGCCTGAACCAGCCCGACGGCATCCACCCGACCGCGGCGGGCGTCGACATCATCGTCGAGCGGATGCTGCCGTCGGTCGAGGCGCTGATCGGGCGCGCCAGTATCGAGCGCCCCGGTGAAGAAACCAAATCAGGGGCTTTACAGGGTGGCGGGCAACGACCGATGCTACCTGTGATTCGCGATGGAGGTGCCTCATGCCGCGGTTGTTCACCGGCATAGAAATCCCCGCTGATATCAGCGAGCGACTCGCGCTCCTCCGCGGCGGTATCCCCGGCGCCCGATGGATCGACAAGGAAAACTACCACATCACGCTGCGCTTCATCGGCGACATCGACATGCGCACGGCCGACGAGATCGCCGATGCCCTTGCCCGCATCGACCGGGCCCCCTTCCCGGTTGCCATCGACGGCATCGGCTCCTTCGGGACCCGCAAGCCGCATTCGATCATCGCCCGTATCCAGCCGACCCGGCCGCTGCTCGAGCTCCAGGCCGAACAGGAGCGGCTGATGCAGCGCCTCGGCCTGCCGGCGGAACAGCGGAAATTCACCCCGCACATCACCCTCGCCCGGGTCCGCGGCGTCAACGAGCGGGAACTCGCCAACTACCTGTTCCAGCGGGGCGGCCTGATGTCGCGGCCCTTCGAGGTATCCGAATTCGTGCTCTTCTCGTCACGAAACTCGGTCGGCGGCGGCCCTTATCTCGTCGAGGAAACCTATCCGCTGATCCGGCGGGCTCCGGCGAACGACGGCAACTTCGATGGCCGCGCCGCTAGCGCCTGAGGCGCGCGACAAAGCCCTAACCGAGCTTGATGGCTGGACGCTTGCCGAAGACGGCAGGGCGATCCGCCGCGTCCTGGAATTCGACGGTTTCGTCTCGGCCTTCGGCTTCATGGCGAAAGTCGCGCTCGTCGCCGAGAAGATGGACCATCATCCTGACTGGGCGAACAGCTGGAACCGGGTCGATATCACCCTCACCAGCCACGACGCCGGCGGCGTCACCGATCGCGACATCGCCCTTGCCAGGGCGATCGACGGACTGGCCGAGGGATGATGCCGTTGCGGAAGCCGCCGCCCGGCCCCATCTCTCGCTGAGAACGACGTGGAGGCATGGCCGTGAACGAAGTGCTGTACGGCGAGATTCTCGGTCCCGAGGACGAGGAACGCCGCGAAAAGCGCGTACGCAATCGATTCTGGGCGACCGTCCGCAAGGCTGCCCGGGCGATTCCCTTCGTCGACGACGTGGTTGCGGCCTATTTCTGCGCCCTTGACCCGGCGACGCCGCCCCGCGTGAAGGGGATTATCCTCGGCGCCCTCGCCTACTTCGTGCTGCCGCTCGATGCCATCCCCGACATCCTGGCCGGCGTCGGCTTCACCGACGACATAACCGTGCTTCTCGCCGCGATGTCGGTGGTGGGCGCGCATATCAAACCGGCCCACCGCGAAGCGGCACGGCAGGCGCTGGCCGAGGACGAGCCGACCGGCCGACGGCGTTGAACGGATACCGGGGAAAACGAGCCCGAGAGCCAAAAAAGCCCCACTGTCGCCGATTTTTGCCCCACAACCCACTGCCAAGAGGGTATGTTTGGGTGATTATTGTCTCGGCGAATCAATCGTTGCCCGTGGGCGACGAAATCACATTGTTGTCGATTTTTTTCGGCACAAATGGTGGCAAACGTTGATCTCTTCGACCGGGCGGCGGCGATGCATTCACGGAAAAGTAACTATGATTGCCGCAGGTCTGTCCGTGAGATTGCCGTTGGCCCGACGGGGGAATCAATCAGCAGACCAGGAAGAGACTAGTGGGTAGGACGATGAATTCACGGATCCTTTTCACGGCCGCTACGGTGTTGTTCGCAGTGACCGCGATGGCGCCCGCCCATTCGGCCACAAGCATCGGCACCTTCAAGCAATGGGGCGCCTACACGTCGACCGACGGCGGCGCGAAGATGTGCTTCGTCGCCTCGCAGCCGACCGATAAGAAATATTCGAAGGAAATCAGCGGTCGCGACCCTGCTTTCTTCATGATCACCACCATCCCCAACAAGAACATCCGCAACGAGGCCAGCACCATCATCGGCTATCCGTTTGCCGATAACAGCAAGGTCGTCGTCAAGATCGACGGCAATGGCTCCTTCACGATGTTCACCGAGAAGGACAGCGCGTGGATCGAGAATCCGGCTCAGGAGCCGGAGCTGATCAACGCGATGCGCAAGGGGACCAGGATGGAGGTCCAGGGGACGTCGCGTCGCGGCACGATCACGACCGACATCTATTCGCTCTCCGGAATCACGGCGGCGCTCGAGGCAATCGCCAAGGAATGCCCCTGAGCGGCAACTCCTGATATAACCGCGGAAGAAGCGGATCCGGGAACGGGTGCCATGCCCGTTCCTGGATGATTTTCTCGTTGGCGCCTTTCGAATCGCGACAGCCATGCTCGACCTGACCGAAAAGACCAGTCCCGAGGCAGCCACGCCAGCGGCGCGGCCGTCGCTCGTCGGCCTGTCGCGCGAAAAGCTTGCCGAGGCGCTGGTCGCGATCGGCGTGCCGGCGAACCAGACCCGGATGCGCGTCGCCCAGCTCTGGCACTGGCTCTATATCCGCGGCGTCACCGATTTCGCCGAGATGACCAGCGTCTCCAAGACGCTGCGCGCCGAGCTCGACCGCCACTACACGCTGGCCCGCCCCGAGATCGTAAGCGAGCAGATATCCGAGGACGGCACCCGCAAGTGGCTGTTCCGCTTTCCCTCGCGCGGCGCCGGACGGCCGGTCGAGATCGAGACCGTCTATATTCCCGAGGAGGACCGCGGCACCCTCTGCCTGTCGAGCCAGGTCGGCTGCACGCTCTCCTGCACCTTCTGCCATACCGGCACACAGAAGCTCGTCCGCAACCTGACCTCCGAGGAGATCGTCGGCCAGATCCTCACCGCCCGGGACAGGCTCGACGACTATCCCGGCCGCTTCGTGCAAGGGACCGCCGGCACGCCCGAATCCGGACGCCTCGTCTCCAACATCGTGATGATGGGCATGG
>JAGRKY010000350.1 GCA_020442095.1 Bauldia sp. | reverse complement strand
CGCAGGCCATGGCATTCGCCCAGGCATTGCGCGAGACGCGCATCGTCGTCTCGATCTCGTCGAAGCCGAGGGCGACGGCGATCGCCGCGTCGGCGGCAAGCTGGAGCGGGTCGTCCTTGGCGTTGGTGACGTGGGCCTGGTTGCCCGGTGTCCGGCGCGCCCGCATCTTCGAATAGGCGAAGGCGATCTCCATCGCGTTGAGCTCTGCCACCACCTCGGCGAGCTTCGCCGGGGTCAGGCCGTGGGCGAGCTGGACCAGCTCCGTCCGCGGCACGTTCATGTCGACCAGCATGCGGGCGATCGTCCCGGACGGGATCGCCATCGCCTGCTCGGCCAACTCGGTATCGAGGTGGTAGCGCGCGACGAAGGTGTCGATCATGTCGAAGTCGGCTTCGGCGACGCCGTCGAGTTCGACGACACGCCCGCCTGCGATGCGGATGCCCGGTTTCGGATCGTGCGGGCTGGAGAAGGCGGCGAAGCCGTTCTCCGGGTCTTCGACGGCAAACTTGTCGAGCCTCAGGGGGCGTTCGTCCCAGTCGGAGAAGCGACCCCAGCGATTCGCACCCATTCCGTCCCTGCTCCTTCGGGCCGTCCGCCTCATCTTCGGGCGGACCCGTTTCCCTTAGACTGGCCACCAAACGCGGGTCCGGTCAACGGCTTCGCCCGATCCGGTGATGGAAAGCACCCAAACAACGGCTTCTCCGCCGCCGGCCGGGAGGCTATGGTCCGATGCCCTGAAACGGGCAGGGCGGGTGCGCGCCGACAGCGGCGCAGGCGGCCGCCCTGGGAGGAACGCCAAAATGAAGAAGATCGGGCTTTCATCCGCCGGCAGTCCAGCGTTCGGCGCGAAGACCGCAAAAGGGGAGGTCGCAGCCAGATGACGTGGCTTCAGTTTCTCGCCGTCATGTTCGGACCGGCCCTGGTCCTGGCGATCGTCGCGGCGATCATTCTCGCCTCCAGCCGTCGCAAGCAGGTCTGAGCGGCCGCCGGCGCGACGGACGATCCGCGAAGGATCGGCCTCGCCTCGTCGTCGCTCCTGCCTTGCCTCCGGGTTCCGTCCCGGCCGTCATCCCTCGCAGCACGGGATCGTTCATGTCAGCTCCCAGGATCAGGATCGGCCTTGTTGGCGCCGGCGCGATCATGCGCCTCAGCCACGCCCCGACCATCACCGCCAGCGACAGCGCCGAGCTTGTCGCGGTCTTCGACGCCGATCTCGGGCGGGCCGAGGCGATCGTCAAGGATTTCGGCGGCACCGCCTTTGACGATCTCGACCGGATGCTCGAAACGCCCGGGCTCGACGCGGTGGTGGTCGCCACCCCCAACCGCTTCCACGAGGAAGGCGTCCTTGCCGCCGCCGCTCATGGCAAGCATGTGCTCTGCGAGAAGCCGCTCGCCATCGACGCCGCCTCGGCGCGGCTCATGGTCAAGGCCTGCAAGGATGCCAGGGTCGTCCTCCAGGTCGGCTTCAACCAGCGCTTCTGGGCGCAGGTGCGGATCGCCAAGCAGCTGATCGATGCCGGCTTCATCGGCAAGGTCCACCAGATGCGATCCATCTATTCGGAGAAGTCGACCGTCTATCCGGCGACCACCCGCTACCGTTACGACCTCGCCCAGTCGGGCGGCGCGACGATCATCGACCTCACCATCCACCGCATCGACCTCGCCCGCTACCTGATCGGCGATTTCTCCGGCGTGTTCGGCGAACTCGTCCATAGCGAGCTTCCCGAACAGGTCGACGACAACGTCTTCCTGCTGACCCGGTTCGAAAGCGGCGCCCGTGGCAGCCTCGCCAGCAACCGCTATTCGCCGAATATCGGCGACGGGACCGACATCTACGGCACCGAGGGCACGATCCACATCGCCAGCGAGACGATCTCGCCCTTCGCCTCGGCGCCGCTCGCCGTCTATACCGAGCGGTCGGCCGCGGAGCTCCCCGAGGTCCTGCGCGAGGCGCATTATCCCGA
>JAGRKY010000349.1 GCA_020442095.1 Bauldia sp. | reverse complement strand
GTCGACCCGCGTTTCTTCAAGACCGATGCCGGGGTCGGCGAATGGGTCGACGCGATGGTCCGGCTCGAGGGGCCGGTGGTCGCGCCGCTCGCCGCGATCATGCTCGGCGACTGGCGCCTCGAAACCAACGAGGAGGTCGGCCACCTGGTCGAGAGCGCGGGGCTGCGGCTCAATCCGTCCTGCGGCACGGCCGACATGCAGGTGATCCCGAGCGGGCCCGGCGAGAGCGTCGACGGCCTGCTGCAGATGATGATCGCGCTGATCTCCTCGGCCCGCGAGGAAGTCGTGTTGACCACGCCCTACCTGGTTCCGGATGCATCGCTGCTGAGGGCGCTGCGCGGCGCGGCCGGGCGCGGCGTCGCGGTTTCAGTCGTCGTGCCGGAGCGGGTCGATTCGGTGCTGACCCGCTACGCCAGCCGCTCCTATTACGACGACCTGCTCGACGTCGGCGTCACCATCCACCTCTACCGGAACGGCCTGCTCCACACCAAGTCGATCACGGTCGACGGCGAGATGTCGATGTTCGGCACAGCGAACATCGACATGCGCAGCATCTGGCTGAACTACGAGGACGTGCTCTTTGTCTACGATGCCGGTTTCACTACCGAGCTTCGTTCGCTGCAGGCGCGCTACATCGAGAAGAGCGACCTCGTCGGGTCGACGCGGTGGGTCGAGCGGCCGACAGCCGAGCGGTTCACGGAGAATGCCGCCCGGCTGATCAGTCCGTTGCTCTAGCCCCGGCTGGCGCTCAGCCGAGGAATTTCTTGACGATGTCGTTGAACGGCGAGCCGTCGCCGTCCTCGTCCAGCGCCTGGAGCACCTGGTCGAGGCCGCCGGCGGAGGACTTGGCTGCGCCACCGCCGCCGCCGAGAAGGCCGCCGATCATGTCGCCGAGCCCGCCGAGGCCACCACCCGAACCGCCGCTGCTGCCGCCGGTCAGCGCGCCGAGCAGGTCCTCGATGCCGGCGCCGGCGCGGTCGTTCGAGCCGAGCGCACCCATGGCGCCCTTGATCTGGTCGTCGGGGGCCTGTTTCTGCAGCGCGCCCTGGAGCATCGCGGCAAGCGCCGGCAGGAATTGCGCGACGAGGTCCTGGGAGGTGCCAGTCCGCTCGGCAGCCGCCCTGGCGATCTCTTTGGGCGCCTCGGACGAACCGAACAGGCCTTCGAGGAAACGCTCGCCCTGCTGCCGGGCGGCCGGCGTCGCAGCCTGGGCGGGGTTGTCGTAATAGCCGACTTCCTTCTCGCCGAGGAGCTGGCCGAGCAGGTCGCCGAGGCCGCCTTCCGCCTTCGCCCTCTGCTTGGCCCCGCTCGCAATCGTCGGGGCGAGCTGCTCCGCCAGCGAGCGGGCGGTCTTCTCGTCGATCCCGAACTGCTGGCCGAGTTCCTCGAGCCCGCGTCCACCCTGCGACTTTTCTGCAAGATCAAGTAGCGACATCTCTGCTTCCTCGTCTGGAGATTGAATGAGCCATGTTCCTCCTCCCCGGCCGGGATTTCAACCGAGGTCTTGGCGCTTGGCGTACCGCGTCTTGGTTCTTGTCGCGCGAATTGAAGACGTTTTGACGAAAACCGGCTTCAGCGACGCCCCCGCATCTCACGCCCTGCCGGTCACCTTCAGCGCGAAGGCGGTGGCGAGCGCGGTCTCCTTGAGGCGGTCGAAGCGGCCCGCCGCGCCGCCGTGGCCGGCGTCCATGTTGGTCTTGAGGAGGAGCAGCCGGTCGTTGGTCTTCGTTGCGCGGAGCTTCGCTACCCACTTCGCCGGCTCCCAGTAGGTGACGCGCGGGTCGGTCAGCCCGGCGAGCGCCAGGATCGCCGGATAGGCGCGCGGGGCGACATTGTCGTAGGGCGAATAGGCGGCGATCGTCCGGAAATCGGCCTCGCTGGTGATCGGGTTCCCCCATTCCGGCCATTCCGGCGGGGTCAGCGGCAGCGTGTCGTCGAGCATGGTGTCGAGGGTGTCGACGAAGGGCACCTCGGCGATC
>JAGRKY010000348.1 GCA_020442095.1 Bauldia sp. | reverse complement strand
GCGGGAAGTTGAGCGGGAAGGAGAGGTCGGCGAGCTGGAAGCCGACGCCCTTCTCCATGGTGGCGGCGAATTGCGGATTGGCCTTGAGCCAGGTGGACAGGTTGTACTTGTGGTCGCCTTCCCAGTAGACGCCGCCATAGGCGCCGATGGCGATGCCGGGGAGGATGCGAACGCCACGCTCGGTGGCGTAGCGGCAAAGCTCCTGCGCGGCGGCGATGCCGCCATGGGTGTCGCGGAGGAAGCCGTAGATGACGATGGCGGCGATGCGGTTGCGGCTGCAGAAATCGACGAGGCGCTTGTAGTCGGCGAGGAAGCCGCCGGGCGGCTTGGAATAGGGATTGAAGACGCCGATCTCCTGGACGCCGACCTGGGAAAGCTCCCAGTTGGTCGAGTGGTCCCAGGTCCAGAAGGTGCGATAGAGCATGCCCGGCGCGTCCTCGACCGTGCCGCCAGCGATCGCCATCCGGGCGGGGTCGCTGCCGCCGGCAGCGATCAGCGACTCGACCGCATAGATAACGCCGGGGATGCCGCCGCCTGTGACCGAAACCGTGCCGCCCTCGGCGGCGATACGGAAGGCGCCTTCCTTCATTCCACGATCGGCGGAAAGCGCGATGCGCGGACCGGCGCTGCCGGCCTGGTTCCAGCCGATTTTGGGAAACGCCTCCTTCAGGCGGCGGAGCGCATGGGGGAAAGCATCGGCCCCGTCGACGGCGACGGCACCTTCGAGAACGGTCGAAGCGGTCATTGATGGTCTCTTCCCGACGTTGTCTTGTTCGAGCGCTTCGCGGGCGAAGCCCGCCCATGCTGCCACAGCCGGCAGGGAGCGCAACCGGCCCGAAGGCCGCGGGCGTTTCGCTGCTCAGCGCTTCGCCGGGAGGTCGACCCGGAAGCCGTTGAGGCCGGCAGCGTCGTCGCGCCAGACGGTCGCTTCACCGCCGTGGAGCCGGGCGATCTGGCGGACGAGGGAGAGGCCGAGCCCGGCGCCCGGCCGATCGCCGCCGAGGCGATAGAAGGGTTCGAAGACCTTTTCGCGCGCGCCGTCCGGCACCCCGTCGCCACCATCGAGCACGAAGAGCGAGACGCCTTGGCCTCCGCGCTGGAGCAGAACCCGGACGGGCGGGTGTCCGTGACGATGGGCATTCTCCAGCAGGTTGCGGATCAGCCGGCGAAGGAGGTTGGGGTCGCCGGCGACGACGACGCCATCGCCGGAGAGATCGCAGTCGTCGAAGCGCGCGCATTCCTCGGCGGCAAGGGCCTGAAGATCGACGTCCTCGACGGTGGCGAGGGACGGGCTCGCGTCGAGTCGCGAGGCAAGCAGGATCTCGTCGACGAGCCGGTCGAGCTCGGCGATGTCGGCGCGAAGCTCCTCCTTCCGCTTTTCGTCCGGGTTTTTCTCATAGAGGTCGAGGCCGAGGCGCAGCCGCGACAGCGGGGTGCGCAATTCGTGGGAGGCATTGGCGAGCATCATGCGGTTGGCGGCGACGACTTCCTCGATCCGGGCGGCCGCCTGGTTGAAGCTCTCGGCGAGATGGGCGACCTCGTCCCTGCCCTCGACCTTGACGCGGGCGGCGAGATCGCCGGCACCGAGCGTCTCGACACCGGTCTTGAGGCGTTCGAGGCGGCGGGTCAGGCCGCGCGCGACCGGATAGGCGGAGATGCCGACCGCGACGGCGATGGCGCCGAGGAAGAGGATGAGGCCGAGGACGGGGTTGCGGTTCTCCACGCCGAGGTCGACGACCAGCCAGCGGCCGTCGTCGAGGGCGAAGGCCCAGGCGGGGCCATGGGCGCCGCGGGTCCAGCCGCCTTCGTCGCGCCAGCGCGGCGGAGGCAGGTCGGGACCGGTCGCGGCGATCAGCTCGCGGTCCGGGTCATAGAGAGCGATGTCGGTCTCGACCCGTCGGGAGAGGGCATCGACCGCCGCCTGCTGCTCGGCGCGGGGCGCTGTCGCGGGAGGCAGCGCCGCCATGGCGAGGTCGCCGGCGACGTCGAGCGCGGTTCCGACAGTCGGGGGCTGCACGCCAAGCTGCCAGACGCCGGCCGCGACGACGACGACCAGCAGCAGGCTGCCGAGGACGGTCAGGTAGATCTTGCGATAGAGGCGCTTCATGGCCGGGGGCTCGTCATGGCCAACGGCTCAGTCCTGCGCCCTGGCGAAGACATAGCCGGCGCCGCGCACGGTGATGATCCGCCGCGGCTTCTTCGGGTCGTCCTCGATGGCTGCGCGGATGCGCGAGATCTGGACGTCGATCGAACGGTCGAAGGCCTCGAGGCGCTCGTTCCTGACCCGGTCCATGATCGTCTCCCGCGACATCACCCGGCCGGCATTGCGGGCGAG
>JAGRKY010000347.1:1736-1932 GCA_020442095.1 Bauldia sp. | reverse complement strand
CTTCCCGCGCTAGGATCGCGCCCCCGGACGGAATGCCCCCAGCAAAGAGCGCCGAAAGCCAGACGATGACCGAATTCAAGCTCGACCCGACCTTCGTCATCTCTGACGAGGAGTCCCTGCGGAGTCTCTTCCATGCGGTCGCGCCGCTCGCCGTCCACAAGTGCATCGACACGCTCGACGCGCATGCCCAGGCCTT
>JAGRKY010000347.1:0-1726 GCA_020442095.1 Bauldia sp. | reverse complement strand
CCTTCGTCTGCCTCGGCACGCAGAACGCCGACGGCCGCGCCGATGTCAGTCCGCGCGGCGATCCTCCCGGCTTCGTCCGGATTCTCGACAGGAACACGCTGGCGATCCCCGACCGCCCCGGCAACAACCGCCTCGACAGTCTCGCCAACATCGTCTCGAACCCGAGCGTCGGGTTGCTGTTCATCGTCCCGGGCTTCGATGACACGCTCCGCGTCAACGGCGAGGCGCGCCTCGTCACCGACCCCGACCTCCTCGACACGATGGCCGTGCGCGACCGCCCGCCGAAGCTCGCCATCGTCGTGCAGGTGAAAGAGGTCTTCATGCATTGCGCCAAGGCGTTCCGGCGCTCGCAACTCTGGAACCCCGAGCAGTTCCAGGACCGCAGCGAGATGGCGTCGCTCTCGAAGATCATCCTCGACCAGACCACCGGCGCCCCGGACGACGCCGAGATGCGCAAGATCGACGCCGACCTCGAGGTCGAATACGGCAAGACGCTCTACTGACGTTTGCCGTTCTTCGCCCGGCGTTCCTGCCGGAAGATTTTCCCGTTCCGGTCCGTCGTTTCCGGCACGCAAGATTGTTACATAGCCGGCTTCCCGTTATGGTTGGTGCACCCTGGGGGCGCCATGCTGGTTCGTGAAAACGACTTCGAGCGTGCCGGCGAGCTTTTTCACGAAGCAATCGCATCGCCCGAGCTTTGGCCGCGGGCGCTCCAGGCCATAGCCGATGCCTGTGGCGCCGCGGGCGCAACCGTCTTTCCGGTCTATCCCGAATATACGGTCGCCATTCCGTCGCCCGGGATCGAGGAGGTCGTCGCCGCGCTGGATGCCGAGGGCTGGAACGGAACCAATTCGCGGATGGAGCGCGGCATGGCGCTTACCCTGGCGGGCAAGCAGGGCTTCATCACCGACTCCGACATGTTCACGTCGGAAGAGCTCGCGGTCGACCGGTATTACAACGAGTTTGTCCGGCCCCACCGCATGGGTGCGACCGCGGGCATGGTCCTCGCGCAGGCTTCCGGCGAGGTCATGTTTCCCATAGCCATGGAGCGGCGGGCAACGGACGAGCCCTTCGGGCCCGACGAGATCGCGCTCATGAACCCGTTCATCGAGCGCCTGCGGTCGACGGCAACGCTCGCCCTCAACCTGCGTTTCTCGGCGATACGGACGGTCGCGGAGAGTTTCAGCCGGCTCGGCGACGATATCGCGCTGATCGGCGGTTCCGGACGCCTGGTCTATGCCTCGGAGGGGTTCGAGCGCCATTTCGGCGACGCGCTCGTCAATCGGCGCGGCCGGATCGGTTCCTGGCAGCCGACCGTCCATGCCCTGCTCTCCAGTTCCATCCTCAAGGCCATCCGCAATGCCCCTGCGATCGAACGGGCCGTCGAGGCGATCCTGCTTCCGCGGCGGAACCATCCACTGCCCCTCAAGGCGCAGCTGGTACCCATCGCCGGTGTCGCGCAGGACGTTTTCGCCCTGGCGCGCGCGGCGCTGATCGTCTCCGACCCGTTCGCCCGCAAGGAGCGGCTCGGCGCGCAACTCGGCGTCGTCTTCGGCATGTCGCCGGCGGAGGCCCGGCTCGCATCGCGGATCGGCGACGGCGAGGACCTGGCGACGATCGCCAGGGCGGAATCGATCTCCATCGAGACCGCCCGCAAGCGGCTCAAGGCGGTCTTCGCCAAGACCGGGACCCATCGACAGGCGGAACTCGCCAGCATCGTGGCGCG
>JAGRKY010000346.1 GCA_020442095.1 Bauldia sp. | reverse complement strand
GGCTCTTTCCGCAACGCGCTCGTTGTCGCGGAAGGCGCCGGACTGGCGCAGGAGCACGTCGATCAGGGTTGTCTTGCCATGATCGACATGGGCGATGATGGCGATATTGCGCAAACGCATGGGTTGATATTTTCCGGATGGATTTGCGCGCAATATAGGTTGCGCTGCAGCAAACGCAATTGCCCTCTCGCCGGTGGCACCGCGAATGCTTGCAGGCATCGTGGAAATGGCGGAATTCTCCGCTTGCATGGCGCTCTCCGCTGGACCAAAACTCCGGCGTTGGTCGATGGGGATTTGGCGCCATGCAGCGCGCGCCGCGAAAGCTGACCGTCCTGGCTTCGCTTGACGTTGCCGGCTACTCGCGGCTTGTCGAGCGCGAGGAGCGGCGGACTTTGGGCGATCTTGCCCAGATTCGGCGCAGGATCCTCCGGCCGACGGTCGCCCGCTATTCCGGCGACCTGTTCAAGACGATGGGCGATGGCGCGCTGATCGAGTTCCCCAGCGTAGAGGACGCGGTGGAATGGTCGGTCGCCTTCCAGACAGGGATGGCGGCGTTCAACGAAGGCCGCGCCGATGACACGATCCTGGTGCGGGTCGGGATAGCCCTCGCGGACGTCTTCGTCCAGGGGCAGGACCGTTTCGGGGCAGCGGTCGGCTTCGTCACCCGGTTGCAGGAATCTGCGCCGGCGGGCGGCATTTCCATCACCCACTCGGTACGCTGGCAGTTGACGCGCGAACTCGCCGGGCAGTTCAACAGCACGGAATGGGTCGCCTTCAAGGGCAGGAACGAAGAACTCTTCGAGATCTGGATCTGGACTCCGGACAATCCGGCCGCTCCCGATGAGCCGCTGCCGACCGGTT
This sequence comes from Bauldia sp., assembly GCA_020442095.1. The sequence continues at coordinate 1,663 of JAGRKY010000346.1, read as the reverse complement.
ATGGCCACATGCGACGCCAGGATGCTGCGGCGCCGGCCCCTTCCGATCCGGCCGGCGGTGGGCCGGCGCCGCCCGATGCGTGGGTAACCGACGAGCCGTCGATCGTCGTGCTGCCCTTCGACAACATGAGCGGCGATCCGGCGGCCGACCCTCTCATTGACGGGATCATCGAGGAGATCACCGCGGCGCTGTCGAGGGTTCGCGACTTTGTCGTGATCGCCCGCAACTCCGCCTATGCCTACAAGGGGCGCGCGGTGGACATCCGCGAGATCGCACGCGAGCTCGGCGTCCATTATGTGCTGGAAGGCAGCCTCCGGAAGTCCGGCGACCGGGTGCGGGTCACCGCCCAGCTGATCGACGCTGCATCGGGCGTCCATATCTGGGCCGACCGGTTCGATGGCGTTATCGCCGACATCTTCGCCTTCGAGGACGAGATTGCAACCAAGGTGACCGGCGCGCTGCGCCCGTCGATCTGGGACGCGGAGATCGCCCACGCCCGACGCAAGCGGCCGGAGAGCCAGGACGCCTACGACCTCGTGCTGAGGGCGCTTCCGCATCTTTGGGCGCACCGTCGCAAAGACAATGCCGAGGCCATCCGGCTTCTCGACGAGGCGATGCGGCTCGATCCGGATTATGCCAGGGCCAAGGCGATCGCCGCCTGGGCGCGGGCGCAGCACGCGGTCTACAACTGGTCCGACGATCTCAACGCGATCAGGGCCGAAGGCGATCGCCTGATCGCGGATGCCGCGCCGGTCATCGGCGACGACCCCACCGCGCTGACCGCGCTCGCCACGGCCACCATGCTGCTTTTCGGCGACCTTGACCGGGCGCGGGCCTTCGTCGATCGAGCGCTCGCGCTCGATCCCAACAATGCGTGGGCCTGGACGCGCCGGGGATTCCTCGAGGCGTATCAGGGCGATCCACAGCTCGCCAGGGCAAGCTTCGAAAAGGCGATCGAGCTCAGCCCGCTCGATCCCTTCAGCTTCAATGGCTGCATCGGGATCGGCTTCTCCTGCTTCGCGGCAGGGAACCCGGAAGAAGCGGTGAAATGGGCACGGCGCGCGCTTGGAGAAAAGGTCGGGATGACTTGGGCCTACCGGGACCTCGCGGTCTTCCTGGCAAGTGCAGGGGACATCGCGGGCGCCCGGGAAGCGCTTGCGCGCTTTACCGCGGAGCGGCCGGGGATCACCATCGCCCAGATCGGCGATGCGATGAAGTTCGTCCAGCCGCGCATCCTCGGTATGTATCTCGAGGGCTTGCGCCTCGCCGGCCTGCCGGAATAGCCGCTATTTGCGGTTCAGCGCCGCCAGCGTCCTCAGCCGCAGGGCGTTCAGGCGGATGAAGCCCGCCGCGTCCTTCTGGTCGTAGGCGCCGCGATCGTCCTCGAAGGTCACCAGTTCGTCGGAATAGAGCGACTTGGGGCTCTTGCGCCCGACGACGATGACGTTGCCCTTGTAGAGCTTGAGGCGGACCGTCCCCTCGACATGCTCCTGGCTGGTGTCGGCCAGGGCCTGCAGCATGTGGCGCTCGGGCGCGAACCAGAAGCCGTTATAGACCAGCTCGGCATATTTCGGCATCAGCGAGTCCTTGAGATGCGCCGCCTCGCGGTCGAGGGTGAGCGATTCCATGGCGCGATGCGCGGCGAGCAGGATGGTGCCGCCGG
>JAGRKY010000345.1 GCA_020442095.1 Bauldia sp. | reverse complement strand
GGGCCGTGCAAGATGATGGCGCCCGCCTATGAAAAGGCGGCCGGCGAGCTCGAGCCGGGGATGCGCCTCCTCAAGCTCGACACCGAGGCGGAGCCCCAGGTCGCCGCGCGCTACCAGATCCGCGGAATCCCGACGACCATCGTCTTCCGGGGCGGCAAGGAAGTCGCGCGCCGCGCCGGCGCCATGGATGCGCGGACCCTCGCCGCCTGGCTGAAGCCGCTGGCGGGATAGCCGCTGCCCCGCCAAGGCATCGGGAGACGGCGCTTTTTCGCCCCGCCTGCCCCGAGACTTCCTTAACTTCGCCCAGTTGCCTATCCTTTACTGATCGGCCACATCACCGGTTCGAGTCGAGCCGCCAGAGCCCCGGGTCAGTTCCTTGCGCGATCCTTTTCAATCGACCTCTCGAAAGCGGCGGCGGGTTCGCCTGATCGACATCGATTCCTGGGTCGATACCAGCCTGTTCAGGACCGGCCGCTTCATCGCGGGCCGGGCGGAGGCCTTCTCCGTCTTCATGCGCCGTTTCCGGCTGACCGGCATTCGCCGCGGCGCAGTCGAGGTGGCAGGCGACGCGCTGACCCTGTCGGTCGGCGGCTCCGTTCTGATGCTGGCGCTGGCGCTGCCCGCCTTCGAGGCAACGCGGAACGGCTGGCGCTCGCAGGGCGACTATTCCGTCACCTTCCTCGACCGCAATGGCAACGAGATCGGCAAGCGCGGCATCAAGCGGAAGGAAACGGTGCCGCTCGACGAGATGCCCGACCACCTGATCAAGGCGGTGCTTGCCACCGAGGACCGGCGCTTCTTCACGCATTTCGGCATCGACGTCGGCGGCACGATCCGGGCGATGGGCGAGAACCTGCGCGCCGACGCGGTCGTCCAGGGCGGCTCGTCGCTCTCCCAGCAGCTCGCCAAGAACCTCTTCCTGTCGAACGAACGAACCCTCGAGCGGAAGATCAAGGAAGCCTTCCTCGCCCTGTGGCTCGAAGCCAACATGTCGAAGGAGGAGATCCTCAAGCTCTATCTTGATCGCGCCTATATGGGCGGCGGCAATTTCGGCGTCGAGGCGGCGTCCGAATACTATTTCGGCAAGTCGGTGAAGGACGTGAACCTTGCCGAGGCGGCGCTGCTCGCCGGCCTGTTCAAGGCGCCGGCGCGCTATGCCCCGCACGTCAACCTGCCGGCGGCCAGGGCCCGCGCCAACGAGGTCCTGACCAACATGGTCCAGGCGGGCTTCCTCACCGAGGGCCAGGTGATCGGCGCCCGCCGCCATCCCGCCAACGTCATCGAGCAGGCCGAAAGCGGCAGTTCGCCCAACTTCTTCATGGACTGGGCATTCGACAAGGTGAAGGAGCTGAACCTCAGGGGTGACCGCAGCCTCACCGTCCGCACCACGGTCGACCTCGGCATCCAGAAGGCCGCCGACGATGCGGTCGAGTCGGTTCTCCGCGACAAGGGAGACGCCTACCGCGCGCGGCAGGCGGCGATGGTGGTCGTCGAAACCGACGGCGCGGTCCGCGCGATGGTTGGCGGCCGCGACTATGGCGAGAGCCAGTTCAACCGGGCGACCGACGCCCTCCGCCAGCCGGGTTCGTCCTTCAAGCCCTTCGTCTATGCGACCGCGATGATGAACGGCTACACGCCGAAGAGCGTCGTCCGCGACGCGCCGATCTGCATCGGCGGCTGGTGTCCGCACAATTATGGCGGCGGCTTCTCCGGTCCGGTGTCGTTGACGACCGCCCTCGTCAAGTCGATCAACATCATCCCGGTCCGGCTCGCCCAGGCAATCGGCCGCGACAAGATCGTCGAGACCGCCAAGAAGATGGGCCTCACCACCGAGCTCAAGATCACCCGGTCGCTGCCGCTCGGCGCCGCCGAGGTGAAGGTGGTCGACATGGCCGGCGCCTATGCCGTCTTCGCCAATGGCGGCTACAAGGCCACCCCCTATGCCTTCACCCAGGTGATGAACAGCCGCGGCGAGGTCCTCTACGACCGCCGCAAGGAAGCGCCGCCGCCGGAAAGGGTGCTGCCCGAAGAGACTGTGGCGGACATGAACGGTATCCTCGTCCAGGTCCCCGAATGGGGCACCGGCCGCCGCGCCAAGCTCGAGGGGATCAAGACCGCCGGCAAGACCGGCACGACCTCCGCCTATCGCGATGCCTGGTTCGTCGGCTTCACCGGCAACTATGCGGCGGCGGTCTGGTTCGGTAACGACAACTACCAACCGACCCGGCGTCTCACCGGCGGCAGCCTGCCGGCCGAGACCTGGAACAAGGTCATGACCTACGCCCACAACGGCATCAAGCTGAAGCCGATCCCCTATGTCGACGATCCGGACGCCGGCAAGGAGGCGCCGGTCGTCGCCGAGGCGGAGAACCCGGATGGCAGCCCCGACGATCTCGGCGTCCCGGCAACGTTGTCGGCCGCAGCCACGACGCAACTGATCCGGCTCGAGGAACTCTTCCGGTCCGCGCCCGAACTGAAGCCGGTCGCCGCGCTTGGCCCCGACCGGCAGGTGAAGGAGATCGGCCTTGCCGGCGCGGACGCGGCGACCATCCATCTTCCGCCGCAGCCCACTGCCCAATAGGTCCTCGCGTCGATAGCGTGCCGACTGTCGCCCCTGTATCGTTGCGAATCGCGACATGGGACCATCCAAGTGCCACCCCTCCTGAATATTGCGATCGCGATCGTTATCGCTGCCGGCGTCGGACTTTCGTCCGCCTGGCTCGCGGTCGAGCGCGGCAATATCTTCGGCCTCATCGAGATCGGTGACTGGACCGCCTCGCCTGAGTCAGGCAGCCCTGACGCCGATCCCTACGCGGTCGCGCGGCTGGCGCGGACCGGCGAGCTGCCGCTCGGCGCGGGCGAAGGCCTCGCATTCCTCGCCGAGGCCGACCATGACGGTGAGCCGCTCGCCGGCAACTGCACCTACCGGATCATCGGACAGACACCGGCCGCAAGGCTGTGGACCTTGACCGCATACAACGCGCAGGGCCGGCTGATGGCCAATGCCGCCCAGCGCCAGGGATTCGATTCCAGAGAGATCCTCAGACACAGCGACGGCAGCTTCGAGATCGTCGTTTCGCCCGAGGTCCAGCCCGGCAACTGGCTGCCCATCGCCACCCCCGGCACCTTCAAGCTGATCCTGCGCCTCTACGACACGCCCCTGACGACCGGCAGCCCGGCGGACTCGACCATGCCGGACATCCTGCGGGAGCAGTGCCGATGAACCGCACGCTCCTCTACGTGGTCGGCGGCCTGATGCTGGCGGGCATCATCCATATCACCACCGTCATCATGATCCCCTATTTCGCGACGGCGGATGCCTATTCGGCGATGCGCCAGTTCGGGCGCGACGGCAGCTTCCACATCCTGCCCGAGGTCAGGGCCGGGCACGAGCCGCTCGTCGATCTCGACCCCGAGATGCTCTATGCGGTCTGCCGCTTCTCGCTCGATGACGGTCCGATCCAGGTCACGGCCGAACTGCCCGATACGTTCTGGTCGGTCGCCGTCTTCGATCGCCGCGGACGCAACGCCTACAGCCTGAACGACCGTTCTGCGGAACGGTCGGAGCTCGACCTCGTCGTCATCACCCCGGTCCAGATGGCGCAGCTCCGCCGCAACCCGCCGGAGGAGCTCGAAACGGCGATCGTCGTCGAACTGCCGCTCGACACCGGTTTCGTGCTGATGCGCGTCTTCGTGCCGGACGACACCATGCTGCCCCGCGCCCGCGACGCGCTCGCGACCGCGGATTGCTCGACGATGCTCTGACTTCGCCGTCAGGGTGACTTCAGGACGTCTGGCGCGAGTTGCCGCCGATGTCCCTGAAATCCCCCCGCCCGACCGAATCGCGCAAGCGGTAGCTCAGATCGACGTCATGTCTCTCGATCCGGACGCCGGGAAAGATGACGATCTCGCAGGTGTCGGCGCGGTCGGTCCGAGGGCTGCGGATGCCATCGGCGCGCGGCGGAGGAAACGTAAGTATCGTGGCCATGCGACCTCCTCGGAGATCATCCTGGCCGGGCCCTTCGCCCCCGGCCGACGTGGCGAACGCTTCGGATCACTCGCATCGATTAATCGGTTGGCAAGGTTAACAGTCCGCTAACGACTGTCACGCACAATCGCCGGCACAGTTCATCGACACTCCGAGGCCTTCGCGATCATGAACGACTTTCCCCAGCCGAAGGGATTTGTCAGGCTGGCGACCCAGCGCTGCCACGATGCCGCCCTCCTGAGGGCCTCGACCGAACTCTTCGTCCAGGAAACTGCGCACGGCCGCGACGAGATTCGTCGCTTCGAGGAACTCGCCCTGCATCTCCTCCCGCGGGTCGACCGGGAGGATCGCATCTACGTGGCGACCAGGCTGGCGGTGCGGATCGATGCGCCCCAGGCCGTGGCCCGCAGCCTGGCGCGCGACGAGATCGAGGTGGCGACGCCGATCCTGCGGCATTCGCCGGTCCTCGCCCCCCTCGACCTCCTGACGGTCATCGCCGCGACCGGCGTCGCGCATCACCGGCTGATCGCTGAACGTCCCCTGCTCGGCGAGGACGTCGAACGAGCCCTGCGTATCGCCGCCGACCCGGAAGTCGCCGCCATCCTCGACCGTCGCAAGGGCCCCGCGGCAGCATCGCCCGCAACCGGCATCCCGGAAGCGGCCGAGGCCGCACCGCGCCACGGTCGCGACCGCCTCGATCCATGGGTCTTCCTTGCGGACGAGCGGACGGCACGGCTCCGTCTCCTTGCCGACATCGCGACCAACCATCACGACTTTGCGGCGACGGCGACCGACCCGACGATGGTCGCCGATCGCGCCTTCCGGTCGATTCTCGGTGCCGCCCAGGTCGTCGGATTTGCGCGGATCGGCAATCGCGGGGCGCTGGTCGACGCCATCGTCGACGGGCTCGACCTCGCGCCGGAACTGGTCACGGCGTGCCTCGACGACAAGCGCGGCGAGCCGTTGGCGGTCCTCCTCAAGGCGTTGTCGCTTCCCCGCGAACAGGCGCAGCAGGTGTTCCTGCTCGCCTCTCCCGTCGGACGCGACCCGACGGTCTTCTTCGACCTCTGCGACCTCTACGCCGGGATGGAGCCGACGGTCGCGACGACGCTCGCCCAGGCATGGCGTCGGAAGCCGGCGACGCAGGCTCCCCTTCCCCCGCAGTCCATCCATACCGATCTGCGCGGCCGGAACCGCGAGGCAGGCGAGACGGCCCGCCCTGGCCAGCAGCAGGTCGGCGGCCGCACCGCCGAGGGACGCGGCTAGCTTTCGGGCTCGATGTCGAGGAACGACCGGCCGGCGCGATCCTCGATCTCGACGATCCACACATCCGGATCGAAGCTGACCTGACGGTCGATATTCTTCCTGATCTCGTCAGGCGCGGCGCCTTCCATCACCCGCTGGAAGCGGCGGTCGGACGGCCGCGATTCATCGAAGAGGCTCTGCGGCGCCGGCGCGTAGAGGTCGGAGAGTCCATCGAGACGGTCGACGATGACCAGGATCGCGCCGGCTTCCTCCGCCCCCTTGCGGGCGACGGTGGCGAACGCCCCCTCGACCTGGCATCGCCGGATATAGGCGCCGACCCAGAGCGAGGATGTCACCCGCATGGGTCAGATGGCCTGCATCGCCCCGATGCTTACCAGCCGGTCGACCACCTGGTCGTCGGGCTTGCCGGTGATCGGCAG
>JAGRKY010000344.1 GCA_020442095.1 Bauldia sp. | reverse complement strand
AGGCCAATCTCCGCTACCGCTGGTCGGTCGACCGCGCGGTCGAAGGCGCCGACGCTGTGGTCAACCTCGTCGCCGTGCTCGCCCCCTCGGGGCGCCAGACCTTCGACACGGTCCATGTCTTCGGGGCCCGCGCAGTCGCCGAGGCCGCCCGCGCTGCCGGCCTGACGTCGATCACCCATATCTCGGCGATCGGCGCCGACCCGGAATCCGATTCCGACTATGCGCGGACCAAGGCGGAAGGCGAGCAGGCGGTGCTCGAGACGCTGCCCGACTCCGTCATCATGCGGCCGTCGATCATGTTCGGGCCGGAGGACCATTTCTTCAATCGCTTCGCGGCGATGGCGCGGATGTCGGCCTGCCTGCCGCTGATCGGCGGCGGCAAGACGCGCTTCCAGCCGGTCTTCGCCGGCGACGTCGCCGCGGCGATCGCCGATTCGGTCGAGGGCAAGGCGAGTGCCGGAACCACCTACGAGCTGGGCGGGCCGGAGATCGAGACCTTCCGCGACTGCATGACGATGATGCTCAAGGAGATCGACCGCAAGCGCCTGCTGGTGCCGGTTCCCTGGGGTGTCGCCGGGCTGATGGGCCGTATCGGCCAGCATCTGCCGGGCAAGCCGCTGACCCTCGACCAGGTCCGCCAGCTCAGGCAGGACAATGTCGTCTCCGAGGCGGCGATTGCCGAGGGGCGCACGATCGCGAGCTTCGGCATCCGGCCGACCAGCCTGGCGGCGATGCTGCCGGCCTATCTCACCCGCTTCCGGCCGCACGGCGAATTCGAGAACCGCCCCGCCTGAGCGGGAACGGCTGCCTCAGCCGCGATAGACGAAGAAATAGAAGCCGGCGAGCCCGACCACGATCCGCCACCAGCCGAACAGCGAATAGCCGTGGCGGCTGACGAAATCGAGCAGCGAGCGCACCACCAGCACCGCCGCGACGAAGGCGGCGGCGAAGCCGATCGCCACCAGCACGATCTCGTCGCCGGTGACCAGCGCCCGATTCTGGTAGAGGTCGTAGGCGAAGGCCCCGGCCATGGTCGGCATTGCCAGGTAGAACGAGAATTCCGCGGCGGAGCGCTTGTCGGTGCCCATGATCAGCGAGCCGACGATCGTCGAGCCCGACCGCGACACCCCCGGCACCAGGGCGAGGCACTGGAAGAAGCCGATGCGCAGCGCCAGCCATAGCGGGAAATCCATGACGTCGTGGTAGCGCGGCTTGAAGTTGATGCGGTCGACGATCAGCAGGACCACGCCGCCGACGACCAGGGTCGTGCAGATCAGGGCGGGCGACTCGAAGAAGACCTCCTTGATGATCCGGTGGCCGAGGACGCCGAGCACCGCCGCCGGCAGGAAGGCGAGGAGGACGGCGGCGACGAAGCGCCGTGACTTCGGATTGGTCGGCAGGCTCTTGACCAGCTGGATCAGTCGCCCGGCATAGACGGTGAGGATGGCGAGGATCGCGCCGAGCTGGATCAGCACCTCGAACATCTTGCCCGGGTTCTCGAAACCGAGCGCACGTCCGGCGAGCAGGATATGGGCCGTCGACGAGACCGGGATGAACTCGGTCAGCCCCTCGATCACCCCCAGGATCAGTGCGTCAATGATCGAAGTACCGTCCAATGGATTTCCTCCTGTCGCGGAGACCGAATCGCCTTGTTCCGGCCGCAGGCCGCCTCTATACCCGATGCCGAATCGCGAGAGGAAGAAAGTGATCGGGGCCTTCTCCCTTACTCCCACCTGATGTCAGTCTTGTACCACCACCCTCTGTCCGCGGGCTGCCGCTACGTGCGCCTGATCCTTGCCGAATACGGCGAGGCGGTGGAGCTTGTCGAAATCGTTCCCTGGGAGCGGAGCGAGCAGCTTCTTGCTCTCAACCCGGCCGGATCCGTGCCGATCTTCGTCGACGAGACCGACGGGCCGGTCATCGGCGCGACGGTGATCGCGGAATATCTGGCTGAAACCAGGGGGTCGCGGGTCGGCGAGAGCACGCTGATGCCGCCCGCGCCGGCCGACCGGGCCGAGGTGCGGCGTCTTGTCTCCTGGGCGCTCGACAAGCTCGACGACGAGGTGGTCGGCTACCTTGTGACCGAAAAGGTGCTGAAGCGGCTGGCACCCACCGCCAATGGCGGCGGTTCGCCGGACGCCGCGGCGATTCGCGCCGGCCGCAGCAACATCCGCTATCATTTGCGCTATATCGGGTATCTGGTCGCGCGACGGAATTGCCTGGCGGGACGCGAACTGACCTTCGCCGATCTCGCCGTCGCGGCCGAGTTGTCATGTGCGGATTACCTCGGCGAGGTGCCATGGGAGGAAGACGCGACGGCGAAGCAGTGGTACGCGCGGGTCAAGTCGCGTCCGAGCTTCCGCGACATCCTCGCCGACTCGGTGCGCGGCGCCCTGCCGGCAACGCATTACGCCGATCTCGACTTCTGAAGGACAAGCTGGTCGCCGACGCGCTGGCGGAGGGCTTCGACGTCGTCGGCGTGGCGCATCCGGACGCGGTGCCGGAGACCGTCCCGCGGCTTCGGCAATTCCTTGACGAGGGCCTCCACGGCGACATGGCCTGGATGGCGGAAACGGTGGAACGCCGCGCGGCGCCCCGAATGCTGTGGCCGGCAACGCGCTCCGTGATCATGCTCGGGATGAATTACGGGCCGGAGAGCGACCCGCTGGCGGGGCTCGCGCGGAAGGACCGGGCGACCATCTCGGTCTATGCCCGCAACCGCGATTATCACGACCTGATCAAGGGCAGGCTGAAGCAGGTTGCCGGGCGCTTCGCCGCGCGGACCGGCGCCGAGGTCAAGGTCTTCGTCGACACCGCTCCGCTGATGGAGAAGCCGCTTGCGGCGGCGGCGGGCATCGGCTGGCAGGGCAAGCATACCAACCTGGTCAGCCGCGATTTCGGCTCGTGGCTCTTCCTCGGCGCGATCCTCACCGATTGCGAGCTTCCGGCCGACGAGGCGGAGGTCGACCATTGCGGCTCGTGCCGGGCCTGCCTCGACATCTGCCCGACGGCGGCCTTCCCGGCGCCTTACCGTCTCGATGCGCGGCGCTGCATTTCGTATCTCACGATCGAGAACAAGGGGCCGATCCC
>JAGRKY010000343.1 GCA_020442095.1 Bauldia sp. | reverse complement strand
GCCGACACCTTCGCGGTGATGGACCGCGGCCAGATCGTCCTCTCCGGCACCCGCGACGAGATGGACCCCGAGAAGGTGCGCGGCCACCTGACGGTGTAGGCTGCGACCCCAGCCTCAAGCGACGAGACGGAGTGGCTCCGGCGGGTCGACAGTGACCACGACGCTGCCGGTCTTGTGGCGGCTTTCGACGCGGCGGTGGGCATCGGCGATGCGACCGAGCGGATAGCGGGAATCGACCACCGGGCGGAGTTCGCCGCTTTCGAGCAAGCCCGCGAGGTATTCCAGGTCCTCGCGGCCGTCGCCGTTGATGCCGATCACCACCTTGCGGCCGCCGGTGATCGCGGTGGCAACGGCGCAGAGTATCTCGGCGAAGCCGAATTCGAGTGGGACGTAGACGCCCTTCGGCGCGAGCGCCGCCTTCGCGCGGGGGAATGCGGTGGTCCCGGCGGTGTCGATGATGACATCGTAGATGGGCCCCGCCCTGGTGAAATCCTCGCGGGCGTAGTCGACGACAGGGTCCGCGCCGAGCGAGCGGACCAGTTCGACGTTGCGGGTGCTGGTGACGGCGGTGACTTCGGCGCCGAGATGGCGGGCGAGCTGGACGGCGAAGACACCGACACCGCCCGAGGCGCCGGCGACCAGCACCTTCTTGCCCGGCTTCACCTTCGCGAAGTCGCGGAGGAAGACGAGCGCCGCGAGCCCGCCGAAGGGGACGGCCGCGGCTTCCTCGTGGGAAAGGCTCCTCGGCTTCAGGGCGATCGCCGCATTCTCGTCGATCGCGAGATATTCGGCATGGGCGCCATCGCCGGCAAAGCCGAAGACTTCGTCGCCGACCCGGAATCGCGCGACCTTCTCTCCGACCGCCGCGACCCGTCCGGAGAACTCGGCGCCGAGAACCTGCTTCTTGGGCGCGAAGAGCCCGACCATCAGCCGGCCCGGTAGCCACATGATGCCCGGGAAGGCGGAGGCGCGCATGCGCCAGTCGGCCGTCGTCACCGTGGCCGCCCGAACCTCGACCAGCACCTGGTTGTCGGAGACCTCCGGCCGCGCCACGTCGGTGACCGCAATCACGTCGGGGGAGCCGTATCGCTTGTAGACCGCCGCTTTCATCGCCCTTCTCCGTCTGCTTTCTCTCCAACCAATATGGCGCTGATATATCTATGCGTTTCCGGCAATTGAATTGACCAATTTCCTACATTTGATATGCAAATATGCATGGATTGGCGCACAGTCAGATTCGACTGGAACCGGGCGCGGGCCTTCCTGGTCACCGCCGAGGAAGGCTCGCTGTCGGCGGCGGCCCGCGCGCTCGGGCTCGCCCAGCCGACGCTCGGCCGGCAGATCGAAGCGCTGCAGCAGGAACTGGGCGTCGTCCTCTTCGAGCGGGTCGGCCGCGGCCTGACGCTGACGCCGAACGGGCTCGACCTCGTCGAGCATGTCAGGGCGATGGGCGAAGCGGCGAGCCGCATGTCGCTGGTCGCATCGGGGCGGTCGCAGACGCTCGAAGGCCCGATCAGCATCTCGGCAAGCGAAGTCTATGCCGCCTTTCTGCTGCCGCCGATCATCGCGAAGCTTCGCCGCGCCGAGCCGGGGATCACGATCGAGATCGTCGCGACGAACACGCCGAGCGACCTGCAGCGCCGCGAGGCCGATATCGCGATCCGGAGCTTCCGGCCAACGCAGGCGGAACTGATCGCCCGCCATGTCCGCGACGACAGCGGGCGGCTCTACGCGAGCGCCGCCTATCTCGACAGGATCGGCAACCCGTCCGCCTCCGACGACCTGACCGGCGTCGACTTCATCGGCTGGGACCGCACCGACGCGCTGATCGGTTACCTGAAGAAGCTCGGACTGAACCTGACGCAGGAACACTTCCCGATCGTCACGGCGAACCAGCTGGTCCAGTGGCAACTGGTGAAGCAGGACGCCGGCATCGCGGTGATGACCGAGGATATCGGCGACAACGAACCGCTCGTCCGGCGCGCCTTCCCGGAACTCGATCCGGTGGCGATCCCGATCTGGCTGACCACCCATCGCGAGGTCGGCACCAGCAAGCGCGTGCGCTATGTCTTCGACCTGCTGGCGGAAGCGCTGAAACGCGTTCAGCCGCGCGCCATCACTCGGCCGGCTCGACCTGCTTCCAGCTCGGGGGGCGCTTTTCGATGAAGGCCTGGACGCCTTCCAGCGCCGCCTCGTCCATCATGTTGCAGGCCATCGCCTCGCCAGCGATCGCATAGGCCTCGGCAATGCCGGTCTCGATCTGGCGGTAGAACTGTTCCTTGCCGATGGCGACGGCGACCCGCGGCTTCTCGAGGATGCGGCTGATCAGGGCATCGACCTCGTCATCGAGGCGCTCGAGCGGCGCGACCCGGTTGACGAGTCCGCGTGCCTTCGCCTCCTCGGCATCGATGAAATCGCCGGTCAGCAGCATCTCCATGGCCTGTTTGCGCAAGACGTTGCGGGAGAGCGCGACGCTCGGCGTCGAGCAGAAGAGGCCGTAGTTGACGCCGCTCACGGCGAAGCGAGCGTCGCTGGCAGCGACCGCGAGATCGCACATCGCGACGAGCTGGCAGCCGGCGGCGGTGGCGATGCCGTGGACGCGGGCGATCACCGGCACCGGCGACCGCTGGATGGCGAGCATGGTCCGCGTGCAGTCGGCGAAGAGCGTCTCGTAATAGCCCTGCGACGGCGAGGCGCGCATCTCCTTGAGATCGTGGCCGGCGCAGAAGGCCCGCCCCGCCCCGGCGATGACGACGACGCGCACCGTCTCGTCATGGGCGATGCGCTCAAGCTCCGCCTGGAGCGCGGCGAGCATCGCCTCGGACAGGGCATTGAAGGCCTTCGGGCGATTGAGCGTCAGCCGGACGACGCCCCGCGCGTCACGCTCGGCGAGGACGATGGGCTCTTCGGTTTCGGACATCGGGTATCTCCTTTCCTCGCCCGCGGGCGCGTGGCCCCGGACGACGTGACCGGCATCAGCCGGCCGGATCGATGGCGCTCGTCGACTGCGCCCGGTCGCGAAGCAGGTGCTTCTGGATCTTGCCGGTCGCGGTCTTGGGGATAGGCTCGAAGCGGACGGCGCGCGGCAGCTTGAACCCGGCGAGGTGAAGGCGGCAATGGGCGATCAGCTCGTCGGCGCCGACCTCCGCATCCGGCCGCAGCTCGATGAAGGCAAGCGGGGTCTCGCCCCATTTCGGATCGGGCATCGCAACCACCGCGCAGGCGGCGACCGCGGGATGGCGGTAGAGAACGTCCTCGATCTCGATCGAGGAGATGTTCTCGCCGCCGGAGATGATGATGTCCTT
>JAGRKY010000342.1 GCA_020442095.1 Bauldia sp. | reverse complement strand
CGAAATAGATCGCGGTGGCGAGGCACTTCAGCTCGCTGGCGGAATCGGCGCTTGCCGGAAGCGGCTTGTTGACCCAGGCATGGGTCGCCGGCGCGTTAGGGATCATGATGCTCTGGTTGAGCGAGCCCTTGGCGATCACCGCGTCGAACGGCGCGTTGGTCACCGGCTCGGCCGCCTCGGCATAGGCGACGATCACGCCGCCGGCGGTTTCCTCGCCAACCTTGCCGACGGGGCCGGACTCCGGCCCCTTGGGCCGCACCTTCGGCGTCACGCCGGAAGCGTCGACCGGCATCGCGGCGGCGACGGCGACCGGCTTTTCGAGGCGGACGAAAGCCATCTGCGGCAGCGCGGCACCGGTCTCGATCGGATCGAACAGGCTGACGGTCTTGATATATCCGGCGCTGATATCTTCCGGCCGCAGGATCAGGAGGTCGCCTTTCCGCGTCCGGTTGATGCCATGCGACGAAATCGCACCGACGGCCGCACCAAGCCGCGCCGGTCCGACCGCTGCGGCAAAATTCATGCTGCCCGCGGCATTTGCCGGAAGCAGGTTCGCGACTTCGCTTGTCGAGAAGGCCAATGCCAGTCCGGCTAGGAAAAGGCGGATGGACATTGTCGGCTTTGACGGTCTCGGCCGCCTCGTCGATCGTACCATTCCCGCGAATACTCCACCCACGCAACCAGTGCCGCCGTTTACAGCGATGGCTGCTTTGCGCATCGCGACGACACACCCCAATAGACTTCAGTTATGAGGGGTTAACCTTGAAGAGCGGTTAACGCGGCGAATTCGATTCGATTTCTATGCGAAAGCGGGGGGAGAGGGCCGGCCGCGGCGTCGCACCGCGGCCGGAACGTCGTCAGGCCGAGCGGAGCGCCGCCTGTGCCGCGGCAAGCCGGGCGATCGGCACCCGGAAGGGCGAGCAGGACACGTAGTCGAGCCCGACCTCCTCGCAGAAGCCGATGGTCGCCGGGTCGCCACCATGCTCGCCGCAGATGCCGAGCTTGATGTCGGGCCGGGTCTCGCGGCCCCGCTCGGCGGCGATCTGGACCAACTCGCCGACCCCGTCGCGATCGAGCGTCACGAAGGGATCGTTGGGCAGGATGCCGGTGGTGGTGTAGGTGCCGAGCAGCGCCGAGGTGTCGTCCCGCGACAGGCCGAAGGTCGTCTGGGTCAGGTCGTTCGTCCCGAAGGAGAAGAACTCCGCCGTCCGGGCGATGGCATCGGCCTGCAGCGCGGCGCGCGGCAGCTCGATCATCGTGCCGACCGTGTAGACCGGACGCTTGCCACGCTCCTCGGCGACCATGTCGGCCGCCTTGTCGATCATCCCGCGCACCCGTTCGAGCTCGGTCGCGACCGAGACCAGCGGCACCATGATCTCCGGCGTGACGGTCTCGCCCGACCTGGCCTCGACCTCGGCCGCCGCCTCGAAGATCGCCCGCGCCTGGGTCTCGGCGATCTCGGGATAGGAGACCGCCAGCCGGCAGCCGCGATGACCGAGCATCGGGTTGAACTCGTGGAGGGCGAGCGCGCGCTCGCGGACCTTCTCGAGATCGATGTTCATGGCCTTGGCGACGTCGGCGAGTTCCTCCTCGGTATGCGGCAGGAACTCGTGAAGCGGCGGGTCGAGCAGCCGGATCGTCACCGGCAGGCCCTTCATGATCTCGAACAACGAGATGAAGTCCGAGCGCTGCATCGGCAGCAGCTTGCCGAGTGCGGTCCGCCGTCCGATCTCGTCGCTGGCGAGGATCATCTCGCGCATCGCGACGATGCGGTCCTCCTGGAAGAACATGTGCTCGGTGCGGCACAGCCCGATCCCCTCGGCACCGAAGGACCGGGCGGTCTGCGCGTCGGTCGTCGTCTCGGCATTGGCGCGGACCTGCATGCGCCGCGCCTGGTCGGCCCATTCCATCAGCTTGCCGAAATCGCCGGAAAGTTCCGGCTGGCGCATGGCGACCGAACCGACGAGGATCTGCCCGGTGCCGCCGTCGACGGTGATGATGTCGCCCTTCTTCAGGACGCGGCCGCCGGCGGTCATGGTCTGGGTCTGATAGTCGACCCGGATGCTGCCGGCGCCCGAGACGCAGGGCTTGCCCATGCCGCGGGCGACNNTCATGCCGCCGCGCGTCGTCAGGATCGCCTGGGCGGCGTTCATCCCGTGGATGTCCTCGGGGCTCGTCTCGACCCGGACGAGGATCACCTTCTTGCCCTGGCCGGCCGCCGTCTCCGCCTCGTCCGAGGAGAACACGATCTCGCCGGAAGCGGCGCCCGGCGATGCCGGCAGGCCGGTGGCGATCACGTCACGCTCGGCATCGGGGTCGATGGTCGGGTGGAGAAGC
>JAGRKY010000341.1 GCA_020442095.1 Bauldia sp. | reverse complement strand
TCCTCTCCCCGCACCATGGTGAAGAAATTGACCCGCGTCGCGGCCACCTTCGACCGGGTTTCGGCGTCCTCCCGGGCGAGCCTCTGCGACACCGGCGAGACGACCGCCGTCTCGACCCGCCCGCGATGGTCCGGCGACTGCCACAGGGCGTCCAGTTGCGCGACCAGCAGCGCCCGCCGGGTATCGCGGCCCATCACATGGCCGATTCCGACCTCGCCCGAGCCAAGCCGTACCGTCGCCCGCGTCACCGTCACCTCGCCGAGATTGAACGGCGCCCCGCCGCCGCCGATCCGCCCCCGCGCCATCACCAGCCCGATTTCCGGTGCGCGCAGGATCTCGAAATCCGGTCGGGCGTCCATCGCCTCCCAGACAGCGTCCAGCTCCTCGCTGCGCGCCCGCGCCAGCACCGAAAGGGCAAGGCTTCTCTCGGTTTTCGGGGGTTTCTCTGCAGCCAAGTCGTTGGCTCCGGATTTGTCTAGTGATATAGACAAATGAACCTAGCAGGGAATCGTTGACACTACTATGACGGCGACGGGCATTTCCTCTGAAGGCACGATCCGGCGGACCGGCGGCATTGCGCTTTGGCGCCAGATCGCCGATTTCCTCCGCGCCGAATTGCGCGCCGATGCCTGGCCCGCCGGGACCGCCCTGCCGACCGAGGCATCTTTCGCGGAACGCTTCGGCGTCAACCGCCATACCGTCCGCCGCGCCATCGCCGAGCTCGAGGCCGAGGGGCTGCTCCGCTCCGACCAGGGCCGCGGAACCTTCGCCATCGGCCGCCGCCTCGCCTATCCGATCGGCCGCCGCACCCGCTTCTCCGAGATCGTCGGCAGGCAGGCGAAAGAGCCTGCCGGCCGCCTCGTCGGCAGCGGCATCGAGCCCGCCGGCCCATGGCAGGCCGAGGCTCTTGATGTGGCCGAAGCGACGCCGCTCGTCTGCCTCGAAACCCTCGGCGTCGCCGACGGCGTACCGCTCTCGCTTGCCCGAAGCTGGTTCGTCGCGGCGCGTTTCCCCGATATCGCCGACACCTACGCGGAGACCGGTTCGATCACCGCGGCGCTCGCCCGCCACGGCGTCGACGACTATGTCCGCCGCTGGACCCGGGTCCGGGCCCGCACCGCCGAGCCCGGCGAATGCCGGCGGCTCAACCTCGAGCCCGGCGCGAGCATCCTGATCACCGAGGCGCTGAACGACGATGCCGCCGGCAACCCGCTCCACGTCTCCAGCACCCGCTTCGCCGCCGAACGCATCGAGATCGTGGTCGAGACGCCGGGCTGATCCCGGAAGCGCCGGACGGCAGAAGGATCAGAGGACCGAAAAACCCTTCACGAAGGGGTCGCGGTCGTCGAGGAAGATCGTGTTGTAGCCGGTGATCCAGGCCTGCCCCGCGACCGAGGGCACGATCGCGTCGAAATCGCCGACCTTCGCCGCCGCCTCGACCCGGCCATGGAACAGGCTGCCGATGATGCTCTCGTGGACGAAGGCGTCGCCGACCTTGAGAGCCCCCCGCGCCGCGAGCTGCGCCATCCGCGCCGAGGTCCCGGTGCCGCAGGGCGAGCGGTCGATCGCCTTCTCGCCGTAGAAGACGGCGTTGCGTCCGTCGGCTTGCGGGTGCTTCGCGATCCCGGTCCACATCACGTGGCGAAGCCCGCGGATCGTCTCGTATTCGGGGTGCTGGAAGGTGTAGGCCGCGTTGATCCGCTCGCGGACGATCGGCGACAGCCGTTGTATCTCGCCGGCGGACAGCGCCGAGAGATCGGCATAGCCCTCCTGCGGCTCGAAGATCGCATAGAAGTTGCCGCCATAGGCGACGTCGAAGCTGAGTTCCCCGAGCTCCGGCACGTCGACGGTCAGCCCGGTTTCGAGCAGGAAGCCGGGGACGTTACGGATCCGCACCTCGACCACATGACCGGCCGTGTCGCGCGTGTAGGCCGCCTCGACGATCCCCGCCGGCACCTCGAAGCGGACCACCCCCTCGGTCGCGGGCTTCACCAGCCCCTCCTCGATCACCACCGTCGCCGTGCCGATCAGCCCGTGGCCGCACATCGGCAGGCAGCCCGAGGTCTCGATGAAGATCAGCGACGCATCGACGTCGTCGCGGAGCGGCGGATAGAGGATCGAGCCCGACATCACGTCATGGCCGCGCGGCTCGAACATCAGCCCGGTCCGGATCCAGTCATACTCGGCGATGAAATGCTCGCGCCGCGCATTCATCGTCGCGCCGCGAAGCGGCGGCGCGCCGCCCGCCACCACCCGCACCGGGTTGCCGGCGGTATGCGCGTCTATGCAGAAGAAGCTGTTCTTCATCGGCCGGCTGGCCCGTCGGGACTGGCGAATGGCGAAGCCGGCGGCGCCGGCCCGCCTCGCATCCTACATTGCCGGCAGCGCCGCGATATGCCGGATCGGCCGGCCGGGCGCGACCGATTCCGCCGCCGCGACGATGGCATTCGCGTCGATGCCGTAGTG
>JAGRKY010000028.1 GCA_020442095.1 Bauldia sp. | reverse complement strand
CCCATCGAGCAGGAAGGCACCTATCCCCTTCCCGAGGCGCAGCTCGACCGGTTCCTGATGCATGTGAACATCACCTACCCGCCGGTCGAGGACGAGGTCGAGGTCATCCGCCTCGTCCGTGGCGAGGAAATCGAGGCCAATGCCGAGCCTGCGGACAAGCCTAAAAGGGAGGCCGTCGCCCCCATCCCGCAGGAAGCGGTATTCGCCGCCCGCCGCGAGATCGGTGCGATCCACGTTTCGGACGCCATGGATCGCTACATGGCCGACCTGGTCAACGCGACCCGCATCCCGGCGGAATTCGGACCCGACCTCAAGCGCTGGATCGAGATCGGCGCGAGCCCGCGCGCGAGCCTCGCCCTCGACAAATGCGGCAGGACCCACGCCTGGCTGTCCGGCCGGGATTATGTCGACCCCGAGGATGTCCGCGCCATCGCGCCGGACGTCATGCGCCATCGACTCGGCCTCAGCTACGAAGCCCAGGGCGAAGGCGTGACCCCGGACCAGGTCGTCGCCGAGATCATCCGCCAGGTGGCGCTGCCCTGAGGGAGGCGCGGATGCGCGATCGGGCCGCACGGACCAGAACAGGCACGCTCCCCCCGGCAGGGCAGCAGGCGGGGGACGACCCGCGGATTCACGTAACGCTCGACCATCTGCGCGGCCTGGAGGGCCGGGCGCGCAGCCTCACCTTCCTGCCGCGCCAGCCGGCGCGCTCGGTCCTCAACGGACGCCACGCCTCCCGCCTGCGCGGACGCGGCCTCAATTTCGAGGAACTGCGCGACTACATGCCGGGCGACGACGTCCGCACCATCGACTGGAAGGTGACGGCCCGCACCGGCTCGCCCCACGTCCGCGTCATGACCGAGGAGCGCGACCGTCCCGCCCTGATCGTCGTCGACCAGCGCATGTCGATGTTCTTCGGCTCCACGCTCAACATGAAGAGCGTCACCGCCGCCGAGGCCGCCGCACTGGCCGCCTACCGCATCCTCGACCAGGGCGACCGGGTCGGCGGCATCGTCTTCGGCGACGAGCAGATCGCCGAAATCCGGCCCGAGCGGAACCGGGCAACCCTGAACCGCTTCCTCACCGCGCTCGCCGACGCCAATGGCGCGCTTCGCGCCGACGCGCCGAATGTGCCGCCGATTTCATTGACCCGAGTCCTGCGCGCGGTCGCCCGCATTGCCCCGCGCAATCACCTCATCATCGTCCTCAGCGATTTCGACCAGATCGACGAGGAGACCCATCGTCTGGTCTCCGGCCTCTCCCGGCACAACGATCTCGTCCT
Source organism: Bauldia sp. (assembly GCA_020442095.1). The sequence continues at coordinate 3,980 of JAGRKY010000028.1, read as the reverse complement.
CGTCCTCGTTTCCGACCCATTTGCGGAGGAATTTCCGGAGGGGCTGCGGCTGGTCGTGTCCGATGGCGAGCTTCAGGCCGAAGTCGACACCGGCAACACGACCCAACACAGGAATTTGCGCGACATGGCGCGTGGTCGCCTCGCCGAGATTCTGGATTGGCAGCGCACGCTCGGCGTGCCGGTTCTGCCGCTGTCTTCCGCCGAGGAGACCCTGCCGCAGCTTAGGCGGCTGATGGGGCTCGGCCCGGGATGAACGGCGAAGACGCAGCCGCCGCGCCGATCACGCTCGTCGACCTGATCAACCAGCTTGCCGAGCCGCACCCGCCGCCGCCCATATCGATGACGCCCGAGACGGCGGGATGGACCGTCCTTGCCGCCATCGTGGTGCTCATCCTCGCCTGGCTGCTTTGGCGCGGAATCCGGCGATGGCAAGCCAATGCCTACCGCCGGGCGGCGCTGGCCGAGCTTGCCGTGGCCGGCGACGATCCGGTGGCGATCGCCCCGATCCTGCGGCGCGTCGCGCTTGCCGCCTGGCCGCGGGAGCAGGTGGCGGACCTCGCCGGCAAGGATTGGCTCGCCTTTCTCGACAGGACCGGCGGCAAGGGCGCCTTCACCGACGGGCCGGGCGCGACCCTCGTCACCGCCCCCTATGCCCGCGAAGCGGCTGCGACGGCGCCAGGCCTCGGCGATCTCGCCGCCCGCTGGATCCGCCATCATCGGGTGGCGGCGACGGAGGCGGGCTCGTGATCTCGCTCGCTTTCCCATGGGCGCTCCTGGCTCTGCCGCTGCCGCTTCTCGTCTGGCGCTTCGCGCCGCCGCATCGCGAGCATGTGCCGGCGCTGCGCTTTCCCTTCTTCCGCCATATCGTCACGGCCGCCGGGACGGAGGCGCGCACCGGCGCTGTCGTCCTGTCGCGCACGCGCCTCCAGATGATCGCCGCCATCGCCTGCTGGTGCCTCGTCGTGCTGGCCCTTGCCCAACCGGAGCGGGTCGGCGCGCCGATCGAGGTCACCCGCGCCGCTCGCGACATCGTGCTTGCGATCGACATTTCGGGCTCGATGGACAAGCGCGACTTCATCATGCCAGACGGCCAGAGGCAGCAACGCTTCGCCGCAGTGCGCGATGTCGTGCGGAAATTCATCGAGGGTCGGGAAGGCGAGCGCATCGCGCTGATCGTCTTCGGCTCGAAGGCCTACGTCCAGGCGCCGCTGACCGAAGACCTCAACACCATCCTCGAGCTGCTCGACCGGACGGAGGTCGGCATGGCCGGGCCGCATACCGCGCTCGGCGATGCGATCGGCCTCTCGATACGGACCTTCGAGGCGAGCGACATAGACCAGCGCCTGCTGATCCTGCTGTCCGACGGCGGCGACACCGCAAGCAGGATGAGCCCGGTCAATGCCGCCGAGATCGCCGCGGGCGCGGGCGTCGAGATCTACACGATCGGTGTCGGCGATCCCGACGCGACCGGCGAAGACCGCGTCGACGTCGATACCCTGAAGGACATCGCGTCACGGACCGGCGGCGAATATTTCTTCGCCGACGACGAGGCGGCGCTGACCAGCGTCTATGACAGGATCGACGCGCTCGCCCCGCGGGATGTCGAAACCCTGTCCTATCGGCCGCGGCAGTCGCTCGCCTACATTCCGCTGGCTATCGCCCTGCTCATCGTGTTGGGGACGGTGGCCGCCCTCTATGGTGGCTCGCGCCGGAGGGCCGTGGCATGAGCAGTCTCGCCGTGATCATCGACGCCTTCCACTTCATCCGGCCGCTATGGCTGCTCCTGTTGCCGGTCATCGTGCTGCTCTGGTGGGTCGTCCGCCGATCCCGGACGCGGCGGGACGTCCCGGCCGACGGCCTCGCGCCGCATCTGCGCGCGGCACTGACCGTCGGCCAGCTGGGCGGCCGCCAGTTCCATCCGATCGACGGGGTGCTCGTCGCAATGTCGCTGCTGGCGATTGGAGTCGCGGGTCCGACCTGGTCGCGCATGCCCGACCCGTTCGTCGCCCAGTCGGCCCCGGTCGCCATCGCCCTCAAGGTGACGCCGTCGATGGAAGACACCGATGTCGCACCGTCGCGCCTCGAACGCGGCAAGCAGAAGACCCGCGATTTTCTCAAGCTCCGGGCCGGCGCCAGGACGGCGCTCGTCGCCTATGCGGGGAGCGCCCATGTCGTCGTGCCGATGACCGAAGACCCGTCGGTTATGACGCCCTATCTCGAGGGTCTCTCTCCAGAGATCATGCCGGTGGAGGGCGCGCTCGCCGGAAACGCCTTGCAGCTCTCGACCGGGTTGCTGGCGCAGGAAAGCATGCCGGGCGGTATCCTCTTCGTCGCCGACTCGCTCGACCCGGCCGACGTTGCCGCGCTGAACGAATCCTCGGTTCCCGTCGCCGTGCTGTCGATGCTCCCGGATGGAATACGGGATCGCGGCTTCGATCAGCTGAGCGTGCCCGTCATTCCGGTCACGCCCGACGACTCTGATGTCCGCCAGATCGACCGGCTGCTCAACGCGGCCTATCGCCAGGCGATGCTCGAGAATTCCGACCAGCCCTGGCAAGACCGCGGACCCTGGCTCGCCCTGCCGGCGGCCCTCCTGATCCTGCTCTGGTTCCGGCGCGGCTGGACGATGCGCTGGGCGGTCCTGGTCGCGCTCGCCGCCGGCTTGCAGACCCCGCATCCGGCCCGGGCCGACGGGATAGCCGACTGGTTCTTCACCCCCGACCAGCAGGGCCAGCGCGCCTATGACCGGAAGGACTTCGGCCGTGCCGCGGAGCTGTTCGTCGATCCGATGTGGCGCGGCTATGCGCTCTATCGCGACGGACAATACGAGCAGGCGACCGAAGTCCTCGGTCGCGTCGAGACCGCCGAGGCAGCCTTCGTCCAGGGCATGGCCTATATCAAGTCGCGCCGCTATCGCGATGGCGTCCGTGCCTTCGAGACGGCGCTCACACGCGATCCGGACTATCCGGGTGCCGCCGCCAACCTCGAGGTCGCCCGGCAGATCGTCGAGCATGTCGAACGGGTCCGCGAACAGGAAGACACCGGCGAAGAGCTCGGCATAGGCGCCGATGAGATCGTCTTCGACAACGAAGCGAACCGCGGCGCCGACACCCGGATCGAGGCGGAGCCGAGCGATGCGCCCGGACTGATGACGGCGGAGCAATGGATGAACACCGTCGACACCAGGACCGGCGACTTCCTGCGCTACCGCTTCGCGATCGAAGCCGCCCGGCAGGGCGCGCCGGAGTCGCCGCAGTGAGACGGGCCGTCCTCTTCCTGCTTGCCCTCCTCCTCGCGCCGCCCGTGCTGGCGCAACAGGGCTCCGCTCCAATTCTCGAGGTCACCGTCGAGCAGACCGAGGCGATCCCCGGCGAGATGCTCAGCCTCCGCCTGACGGTCCTCGTCCCGACCTTCATGCCCAAGCCGCCGGTCTGGCCGAGTTTCGAGACACCGAACCTCCTCGTCCGGCTGCCGGAAGGGTCGACCGGCCCGACCAGCAAGCGCATCGATGGCGAGACGTGGTCGGGCATCACCCGGCGCTACCGGATCTCGCCGATGATCGCCGGAACATTCGCCATCCCGCCCCAGGATGTCGTCATCACCTATGCCGATCCGGAGACCAGCAAGCCGATCCAGGCAACCCTCCGCACCGACCCGCTGAAGTTCACCGGCGTCATCCCGGAAGGGGCCGAAGGCCTCGACCCGTTCATCGCCGCCGATCGCCTCGAACTGACCGAGCAGATCGACGGAACGCCCGGCGACATGAAACCGGGCGACAGCGTCATCCGGACCGTGACGGCGACCATCGAGGGCGTTTCGCCCATGTTTCTGCCAACGCTTCTGCCCCAGGTCGCGATAGACGGCATCGCCGCCTATCCGGCCGAGCCGGCGGTGGAGGAGAAGGACAATCGCGGCGAGATCAGCGGCAGCCGGACCGAGCGCGTCACGCTCCTCGCCGAGGGTGGCGGCAGCGGCGACGT
>JAGRKY010000340.1 GCA_020442095.1 Bauldia sp. | reverse complement strand
CCTTCTGGGTCGCCCAGCAGATCCTCGACGGCGCCGACGTGCCGAAGGACCTGACGGTGCCGTTCCTGCGCATCGACCAGGGGACCCTCGAGGAGAGCCTCGCCAACACCGAGCCGGGTGGCGTCGCCAATACCGAATATTCGCTCGACGACGCCAAGAAGGTCGTCGACGAAGCGAAGATGTGATGTGCGGTTCGGGAGGCGGCCGTCCTGGCCGTCTCCCGGGCTGACGATCGTGGGCAATGTCCGGGGCGACCGAAAACATCGTAAGGCTGGACGGCGTCGAAAAACATTTCGGCGCCGTCCGTGCGCTTGACGGCGTAGACCTCGTCGTCAACGCGGGCGAGTGCGTCGGCCTTGTCGGCCACAACGGCGCCGGCAAATCGACGCTGATGAACGTGCTGTCGGGGACGACCCCGCCGGGCGCCGGCACCATCTCGGTGCGCGGCACCGACCTCACCGCCGGCTATTCCGTGGCGACCGCCACCAGGGCGGGCATCCGCTGCGTCTTCCAGGAACTGTCGCTCTGCCCCAATCTCACCGTCGCCGAGAATGCCCGGATCATGCATTCCGCGTTGTCGGGCTTCGGGTGGCGGCGGCGCGCCGGCAGGCTGATCATCGACCAGCTCGACCGCATTTTCCCCGGCCACGGCATCGCCGCGGGTGACAATGTCGGCGACCTTTCGATCGCCCGCCGCCAGATGGTCGAGATCGCGCGGGCCTTCTCGGTCACCGATACCGCCGCGGCGCTGGTGATCCTCGACGAGCCGACCTCGTCGCTCGACGCGCACGTCGCCAACCAGCTTCTCGCCTTCGTCCGCAGCTTCGTTGCGGAAGGCGGCTCCTGCATCCTGATCTCGCATCTGCTCGGGGAAATCCTCGAGACCGCCGACCGCATCATCGTCATGCGGGACGGCAAGGTGGTCGCCGAACGGGCGGCCAAGGATTTCACCCGCGACTCGCTGGTCGCGGCGATGGGCAGCGTCGCCAAGCGCGACGATGCCGAGGCAACGGTCTTCTCGTCCAAGCGCGCGGAAGGCGCGCCGCGGGTCGAGGCGCGCCCGAGAGGCCAGACCGACGATCGCAGGCTCGTCGCCCATCCCGGCGAGGTCGTCGGCCTTGCCGGTCTCGACGGCCACGGCCAGAAGGCGATGCTGCTCGACATCATCGCCGCGGCGGAGACCCGCCGGAGCAGCGACATCTCGGTCTCCGGACCGGTGGCGCTGGTTGCCGGCGACCGCCAGAACGACGGCATCTTTCCGCTCTGGTCGATTGCCCGCAACACCGGTATCCGCTCGCTCAGGGCGCTTAGGTCCGGCCCGCTGATCGACCCGCAGAAGGAGGATGCGCTCGCCGAGACCTGGCGGGAGCGGATCGGCATCCGCACGCCCGACGTCCACAACAACATCCTGTCGCTCTCCGGCGGCAACCAGCAAAAGGCGCTGTTCGCCCGGGCGCTGGCCTCCGACGCAGAGACCGTGCTGATGGACGACCCGATGCGCGGCGTCGATGTCGGCACCAAGCAGGAGGTCTACGGCATGATCCGCGAGGAGGCGAGGGCCGGCCGCACCTTCATCTGGTACACGACCGAGATCGACGAGCTCGACCACTGCGACCACATCTACATTTTCCGCGAGGGGCGGATCGTCGCCGACCTGCCGCGCAGCGAACTCACCGAGGAGAAGGTCCTGCACTCCTCCTTCGAGCAGGAGGACGCATGAGCGACGCGACCGCCGCTGCCCCGCAGGAGAGCCTGTTCGCGCGGCTGACCTCGCCGCGGGTCCTGCGCTCGATCCTGCCGGCCTTCTCGCTGGTCGTGATCCTGCTCGCGATCTTCTATCTCCAGCCGCGGGCGATGAGCCCGATCGGGCTGAAGCTCCTGTTCAACCTCTCGGTCCCGATCGCGCTCGCGACCATCGCCCAGATGTTCGTCCTCTGCGTCAACGACCTCGACCTTTCGATCGGCGCCTATGTCGGCTTCGTCGTCGCGGTCGGCGCGACGATGCTCGATGGCGGGATCGCCGGGTTGCCGGCGCTCGAAGGCATGCTGCCTGACCCGGCGCCGTGGATCCTGACGACGCCGCTCTCCGGCGTGATCGTCCTCGCCGCGGGCGTCGGCGTCTATGCGCTCCTTGGCGCGCTGATCCACATACGCAACCTGCCGTCGATCGTCGTCACCCTCGGCATGTCCTTCGTCTGGGCCGGGCTGGCGATCCTCGTGCTGCCGACGCCGGGTGGTCGGGCGCCGGCCTGGCTGAAGGCGACGATGACCATCCAGACGCCGTTCGTCCCCTTCGCCATCGTCGCGCTGGTGATCATCGCCGTCGTCGTCCATTTCGCCCTGATGCGGACCGCCTATGGCGCGGTTATCCGCGGCGCCGGCGGCAATCCCCGCTCGGTCGCCCGGGCCGGCTGGTCGCTGCTCAAGATCAAGATGGTCAGCTTCGCGCTTGCCGGCTTCTTCGGCATGCTGGCCGGGCTGGCGCTGCTCGGCCTGACCACCGCCGGCGACGCCAATATCGCGGTCCGCTACACGCTGCTGTCGATCGCCGGTGCGATCCTCGGCGGCAGCGAATTCGTCGGCGGTCGGGTGTCACCGGTCGGCGCGGTGATCGGCGCCGCGACGCTGACGCTCGCCAATTCCTTCCTGACCTTCCTCAAGCTCAACCCGGATTTCCAGATCGGCGCGCAGGGCGCGATCCTGATCATCGTCCTGGCGCTCCGGGTGCTGATCAACCGCGCGGAGGTCCGCCGCTGATGCCCGCGCTGACCCGTCTCTTCGACAAACCCTGGATCTGGGCCTTCGTCGCGGCGATCGCGGTGTGGCTCGCGACGATCACCTTCACCCAGGGCCAGGGCGCCGGCGACGTGCTCACCGCCGCCTTCTCCTTCGCCACCTTCTCGGTGATCGTCGCCCTTGGCCAGATGATGGTGATCACCCTCGGGCCGGGCAATGTCGACCTCTCGATCCCCGCTACCATGACGCTTGCCGGTACCGTCGCCACCAAGGTGATGGACACCCAGAATTCGATGATCATCGTCGGCTTCATCCTGGCGCTCGCCGTCGGCCTCTGCGTCGGGTTGATCAACTACGGGCTGATCCGCCTCCTGCGCATCCCGCCGATCATCGCCACCCTGTCGTCGAGCTTCCTCTTCCAGTCGGCGGCGATCTGGTACAACCGCGGCCTTCGGATCAAGCCGCCGCCGGTCCTCGCCGACTTCGCCACCGCGACCGTCTCCGGCGTGCCGGTGCTCGCCGTCATCATCATCCTCCTGTCGCTGGCGATCCACATCGTCCTCCACCGCACGGTCTATGGCCGGTCGGTGACCGCGATCGGCCAGAACATGCGCGCCGCGAGCCTCGCCGGCATCAACGTCAATCGCGTCCGCTTCCTGACCTACGTCCTCTGTGCGGTCTTCGCAGCGCTGAACGGCTTCTTCTTCTCGGCCTTCTCCGGTGGCGCGGCGCTGAACATGGGCCAGACCTACCTGCTCAATTCGATCGCCGTCGTGGTCATCGGCGGCACGTCGGTCGCCGGCGGCTTCGCCAATGTGCCGGGGTTGTGGGGCGCCGCCTTGTTTCTGTTCCTGGTCGAGGCGATGCTGAATACCTACGGGCTTGGCGCGGGCATCAGGCTGCTCTTGACCGGATTGATCATCGTCGGCGTCATCACCGCCGCCGGCGGACAAAAGACGGCCCGCTAGGGCACCCATTCAATAGGGAGGATACGATCCATGGCACTCGTTGGACCCGACGCCGAACATTACGACAAGCGCTTCGTCTGGCTGATCAATGGCACCTGCCAGAAGGAACTGCTCTACGACGGCTGCCGCTGGTCCGAGGGGCCGGTCTGGTTCCAGGACGGCAATTACCTGGTCTGGAGCGACATCCCGAACAACCGGATGATGCGCTGGGTGCCGAACGCCGTCGGCGGCAGCGTCAGCGTCTATCGCACCGAATCCAACTATTCGAACGGCAACACCCGCGACCGCGAGGGCCGGCTGGTCACTTGCGAGCACGGCGCCCGCCGGGTGACGCGGACCGAGCCGGACGGCTCGATCACCGTCATCGCCGACAGCTACAAGGGCAAGCGGCTCAACTCGCCGAACGACGTGGTCGTCAAGTCCGACGGCACGATCTGGTTCACCGACCCCGACTACGGGATCATGAGCGACTACGAGGGCCACAAGGGCGAGGTCGAGTATGGCGGCCGCTACGTCTTCCGCTTCGATCCGAAGTCGGGCGAGCTTGCCGTGGTCTGTGACGATTTCGACAAGCCGAACGGCCTCGCCTTCTCGCCGGACGAGAAGGAGCTCTACATCGCCGACTCCGCCGCCGCCCACGAACCCGAGAAGCCGCGCCATATCCGCGCCTTCAAGGTCAATGACGACAACACCCTGTCGGGCGGCGAGGCGCGCTTCGTGCTGAAGCAGGGCTTCCCTGACGGCTTCCGGGTCGATACCGACGGCAACGTCTGGACCAGCGCCGGCGCCGGCATCGATGTCTTCGCCAAGGAAGGTGATGTGCTCGGCCGGATCAACTTCCCGCAGGGCGTGGCGAATCTCGTCTTCGGCGGACCGAAGCGCAACCGGCTCTTCGTTACCTGCACGCACGAACTCTATTCGGTCTACGTGACCGCGACAGGTGTCCAGGTTCCCTAGATACCGTTGGTCGAGGCCGAGGGTAGGGTCTTCGCCCGGCATTCGTTGACGATCGTCTGCCAGCGTTCAAGCTGCGCCTCGCTGAGGTCGTGGCGGCTGGCGGCGATCAGGATGCCGGGCTCGCCGCTCAGCCCCGTCACCACACAGCGCGAATAGGCGTCGCAGTCTTCCTGTTCGTAGCCCGCTACCGCGCAGCTCGCGTCATATTCCTCCGCGAGCTGTTCGGCGAGCGCGGCCTCGCTCGGGCCGATCAGCGGCGCCACCACGACCAGGATGCCGACGATAATCGGCTGGTGGATCAGGTAGATGGCGAGGCTCCACCGGCCGGCGGCGGCGAGCAGTCGCGCGATCCGCCCTTCGCCGCGCCATTGCCACAGCCGCCAGTCGTGGTGGTCGAGAAGGATGCGCCCGGCGGCGACCCCCAGGAGCACCACGCCGAACCAGGGGAAGAGCGGCACATAGTCGACCGTCACCGGCGGATCGGTGGAAAGGCCGAGCCAGTACCAGGCATAGGAATTGAAGACCGGGTTGGCGAGGAAATGCGGCCCGGCGAGGAAGAAGACCGCGACGATCGCCGTAAGCCAGATGGGGGCTCGCAGGAACGGCAGCGCCAGGATGCTCGCCACAACGATGCAGTGCAGGACGCCGAAGAAGACGAAGGATTCCGGCTGGAACCAGTAGGTCCCGGCGCTGACCACCAGTGCCGCCGCGAGGATGATCGCCAGCCGGCGGAAATACGGGCGGGGACGGAAGCCCTTCCGCATCGCCATGACCAGGTTGACGCCGACGAGCGCCAGGAAGGTGCCGGCGATCAACCGGGCGAACACGATCCATGCGAGGTTCTCGCCGACGTCGACGGCGATCAGGCGATTGGCCGACAGATCCCAGCTGAAGTGGTAGACGA
>JAGRKY010000339.1 GCA_020442095.1 Bauldia sp. | reverse complement strand
TCACCACCGGCACGCCGGCGTCGACGGCCTGCTGCAGGGCCGGCGCCATCGCCACGGCGTCGATCGGGCTGATGACGATGCCGTCGACGCCCTGGACGATCGCCGCCTCGACGTCAGCCGTCTGCTTCGGTGTCTGGTTCTGGCCGTCGGTCTCGACCAGGGTGATCCCGCCGAGCTTCTCCGCCTCCGCCTGCAGCTGCTTCTGCATGTGCACGAAGAACGGGAAACCGAGGCTCGGCACCGACGTCGCGATCGTCAGATCCTGCGCCTGTACGCCGGTCGACAGCAATGCCGCGACGGCGGCGGCGGGCACCACCTTCTTCAGGAATCTCATATCCATTGCTTCCTCCCTGGAATGGATAGCGGACTTTTTGTTGCGCCGTTCCTCCCGTCCGCTCCCCGACAAAACGGCCTTTCCGGCGCGAAAGGCTTTGAAGCCACGCATACGTATGCGTTACAGTCGACTCTCGCACCGAGTTCGGAAGCAGTCAAGCGGAGCCAGGCCCTGGCGAACAGGAGAACAAGCCGGCGGACAGACAAGGCGCGGGTCACCGCCTGGGAGGTGGCGCGCGACGCCGCCGTTTCGCAGTCGGCCGTCTCGCGCGCCTTCGCGGGCGGAAGCGGCGTCTCCGCCGAAACCCGGGAACGCATCCTCGCCACCGCCAAGCGGCTCGGCTACCAGCCGAATGCGCTTGCCCGCGGGTTGATCACCCGCCGTTCCGGCATCGTCGGCATCGTCATCGCCGATCTCGCCAATCCCTTCCTGTCGGGCGCCCTTGAGAAGCTCTCCCGCAAGCTCAAGGCCGCCGGCCTGACGCCCTTCCTGATCACCGCCGACAATGCGCGGGAGGTCGGCGAGGCGATCCCTGCGCTCGAACAATACCGGGTCGACGGCTGCTTCGTGATCTGCTCCCACCTGTCGCGCGACGTCGCCCGGAAATACCGCGACCTCGGCAGCGCGGTGCTCCTCTTCAACCGCTCGGTCCCGGGGCTCGGCGGTGCGGCCGTTTCGATCGACGACGTGGCCGCCGGCCGTGCGGTCGCCGACCTCCTCGCCGACGCCGGCCACCGGCACATCGCCTTCCTCCACGGCATGCGCGGGGCCTCGACCGACCGCGACCGCTACGAGGGTTTCGCCGCCCGTCTCCGCGAGCGCGGGCTGCCGCCGCCGGTCCGCGCCTGGGGCGGCTACACCTATGCCGGCGGCGCCAGGTCGATCCATGCGTTGATGGCGGAGCGCCCGCGGCCGAGCGCCGTCTTCTGCGCCAACGACATCATGGCGATGGGCGCGATGGATGCCGCCCGCCACGACCTCGGCCTCAGGATCCCGGAGGACCTTTCGGTGGTCGGTTTCGACGATGCGCCGCCGGCCGCCTGGCCGAGCTACGACCTCACCACCGTCCGCCAGCCGGTCGACGCGATGATCGACGCCGGCATCGAGATGCTCGGCTCCGGCGACGGGACACCTGTCTCCGGCCGCCGCGTCGTCCCGGGCGAGCTTGTGGTCCGGAGTTCGACGCTTCGCCGTAAAGACTGATCGGGAAGCTAGTCGGGCGCGTCCTCGCCGGAGAATTCCATAATCACAGCGTCGACGGCGAGCACGTCGCCCGGCGCGGCATTGACCGTGGCGATGATGACGTTGCGTTCGGCGCGGAGGATGTTCTCCATCTTCATCGCCTCGACCACGGCGAGCGGCGTCCCGGCGCTGACCACCTGGCCCGGCTCGACCAGGATCGAGACGACGAGGCCGGGCATCGGACAGCGCAGCACCCGGTCCGCGTCGCCGCTCGACTTCGGCGGCATCAGCGCGTCGAGCGCGGCAATCTGCGGCGTCATCGCCCGGGCCACGACATCGTAGCCCCGCCACGACAGCCGGACGCCGGCGGTCGCCTGGCGCACCTGCACCGTCAGGGGCACGCCGCCGATGGTCCCCACCCAGAGCGGGTCTCCCGGCTTCCAGTCGGTGACGACGGCGAGCGGCTCCATCGCCTCCTCGTCGTCCATCCGCGCAATGGTGAACCGGCCGGGTGCATGCGGATCGGCTTCGGTGATCGACAGCGCAACGTGCCGGTCGCCGACCCGGACGCCCCAGTCGCGGCGTCCGAAGGCGCCCTCGCCGCTCATCCGGCCCGGCATCGATCGCAACCGCGCCCGGCGGGCGCGCTCGATCGACCCGGCGACGATCGCGAGCCATGTCGCGACCTCTCCTTCTGGCACCGGCGCGGCATAGCCGTCCGGGTATTCCTCCTCGATGAAGGCGGTCGAGAGCCGCCCTTCCCGCCAGCGCGGATGGTCCATCAGCGCCGAGAGGAACGGCACGTTGTGGGCGATGCCGTCGATCAGGTAGCGGTCGAGCGCATCCTGCATCGTATCGATCGCCGCGATCCGGTCGGGGCCATAGGTGATCAGCTTGGCGATCAGCGGGTCGAAATAGAGGGAGACTTCGGAGCCCTCGCCGACGCCGCCATCGATCCGCACGATGTCGCCGTCGGTCTCGCCCTCGGCCGGCGGCCGATAGCGCTCCAACCGGCCGATCGAGGGCAGGAAGCCGCGATGCGGGTCTTCTGCATAGACCCGCGACTCGACCGCCCAGCCCTTCAGGGTGATGTCGTCCTGGCGGTAGGACAGCGTCTCGCCGGCCGCGACCCGGATCATCTG
>JAGRKY010000027.1 GCA_020442095.1 Bauldia sp. | reverse complement strand
TGGTCGAGAAGAAGGGCTCGAAGATACGTTCCTGGACCTCCTGGGCCATGCCGGTGCCGGTGTCCTCCACCTCGAGGAGCACGTAGTCGGCGGCGGGCAGCGGCCGGTAGGAGAACCGGCTTACCTCCGCGGCCGGCAGGTTGCTGGTGCGGATCGTCATCGTACCGCCGGCCGGCATGGCGTCGCGCCCGTTGACGGCGAGGTTGATGATCACCTGTTCGAGCTGGTTGAGATCGGCCTTGATCGGCCAGACGTCGCGGCCGTGGACGACCTCGAGCTTGACGTTCTCGCCGAGCAGCCGGGTGAGCAGGATGGTGATGTCGGACAGCAGGTCGCTGAGCTGCAGTACCTGCGGCCTGAGCGTTTGACGGCGGGAGAAGGCAAGCAGTTGCCGGACGAGCCCCGCGGCCCGGTTGGCATTCTGCTTGATGTTCATGATGTCCTGGAAGGACGGGTCGCTCGGCCGATGGTTGGCCAGCAGCAGATCCGAGAAGCCGATGATCGCGGTCAGCACGTTGTTGAAGTCGTGGGCTATGCCGCCGGCCAGCTTGCCGACGGTCTCCATCTTCTGGCTCTGGGCGAATTGCTGCTCGAGCACCCGCTGCTGGGTGATGTCGATGGCGTTGACGACGACCGCTTCCTCGTCGTCGCCGCCATCCGCGACGGGATTGATGTAGAAACGCGCCCCGCGTTCGCCGTCGCCGGTGAGGCTCACGTCGATCGGCGGTATCTCGGTCGATCCCCGTGTCACCGATTCCAGCGCCGCGGCGATCGTCTCCCGATCGGATTCGGCCACGAGGTCGACCAGCTTCCGCTTCTTGCCGGCGCCGTCGTCAACCCCGACGCCGAACAGTTTGATGAATTCGGCATTCCGCCGGCCGATGAAGCCGTCCCGGCCGATCGCGGCGATGGCGATGGGCGCCGAATTGAAGAAACGGGCGAAACGCACTTCGGAGGCGCGAAGCGCTTCCGAAGCCTCCGAGGTCTCCTCACCCGGGCTCCGGTTGAGGACGATGGTCCGCGTCGCCCCCGGCGCTCCGTCGGCGGTAACCGGAACCCGGTGCAACAGCCTGACCGGGAGGCTGCGCCCGTCCCGCTTGACGAGGTCGAGGTCGATGATGTCGGTCCGCGACCGCCCCGGTTCGCTGAGCACGCCGTTGAGCAGCGCGATGCTGTCACCGCGGACCATGTCGGCAAGCGTCAGCGATCCGGCCTCGAAGCGGGCGATATCCATGCCGAGCCATTCGGCCAGCGTCGCGTTGACATAGACGATACGGCCGTCGGGCTCGGCCGAGAAGAAGCCGACCGGCGCATGGTCGAGATAATCGATCGCATGCTGCAATTCCTGGAAGACCGTTTCCTGGCGGGCGCGTTCGCCGGAGATGTCGGCCACCGTCCAGGCGACGAGCGACTTCGAAGCGCCGCCGGGCGCCAGGGGCCGCGCCTCGATGCGGTACCAGTGGGCATCCATGCCGGTCTCGCCCGCTCCCGACAGGGGCCCCGGCATCCGGACCTCCTCTTCGCCCGCGACGCCGTCGCGCAGCCCCTTCGATATCCGGTGGATCGCCTCGGCGGCGGCGGACTGGTCGGCAAAGACCCGGTCGACCGCCCTGACATCGCGGGCTTCCGACACGCCGATGAGGTCCGCATAGGCCCGGTTGGCGTAGAGGATGCGGTTCGCGGAGTCGGTGATCACCACCCCGTCTTTCTTCGTGTCGAGAAAATTGCGGGTGATGTCGAACCGCTGTCCGCGGCTGGCGAAGCGGATCAGGCCGATCGCGGCGGCGAACAGGCCCGCGACGCCGATGACGGCCAGCACGGCGAGCAGTCCGAGAACCAGGGGTTCGGCGCGCTGGCGCTCGATCAGGGCAAAGCCGATCGCCAGCCCGACCAGCCCGAAGGCCAGGACCACCAGCCGCCCGGCGGCGGTGATGCCGCTGGACCGATCGATGACCGGGTCGGCGCGAACGGCTTCCTTTGCCCGTTCGTTCATGCCGGATCGATTGCCCCCTTCGTCAGTCCCGGCAGCGCCGCGACCCGGCCACGCCCCGGTGGATGAAGGTCAAACCGGGGGTAAAACCTTCCACCATCGACGCTCTCGGGTCTTGCATTGGCCGCGCCACCTTGAAAAGACTGATAATTCCGATGATTCGCCAACGACGAATGTGCCGATCACGACAGAAATGAGCAAGGTCAACCGTCGCGGGGAACGTCAGGGGACGTAAGATGCGTGAGGCGCTGGTTTCAATATTCGGCCAGGATGGCGCGGTGGTTGTCCAATATATCGTCACCTTCCTGATCATCCTCGCCCTTGTCGGCGGGGCATTGTGGCTTGGAAGGCGCTACGCCGGCGGCCGGGTCAACGTTGCCGGCCGCGGCCGGCTTCCGCGGCTTGCGGTGATCGACGCGCTCAGCGTCGACAAGCGCCGGCGCCTGGTCCTCGTGCGGCGCGACAATGTGGAGCACCTGCTGCTGATCGGCGGACCGAGCGACATCGTTGTCGAGCCGTCCATCACCCGCGCCCGTGTCTCACCGCGGCCGGGACAGGTCGCGGATCGCGCGCCGAACCAGCCGGCCATTGGCGCACCGCAGCCGGCACCGCCACCGCCGCCGCATCTCCAGCGGACCGCCGTCGTCGCGGCGCTGCGGGCCCGTGCCCTGCGCGCATCGGAGCGGCCCGAACCGGCTGCCACCGAGGAACCGATTCCCTTCCCGCCCCGCCGCTCCCAGGCCCGTGAGCCCGAGCCCCGGCAGACAGACAGACCGTCCGTGCGCGAAGAGCCGAAAATGGTGGCCGCGCCCGTCGCCCCACCGCCTCGCGAGGCGCCTTCCGCGCTTCGCGACGAGCCGGGCGAACCGGAACCACCGTATGAGCCGCGACGGGTCACAGGCCCGACGGCGGCCCATCACGCGCCACCCTTGCGGCCGGAGCCTCCCGCCGTCGAACCGTCGCCGCTGCCGGTGATTCGCCCTCTCCCGTCCGAAGAGCCGGCCGAGCTGGCCGAGGAGCGCGACATCACCATTGCCGAGGTCGCGACGCCGTCCCGCAAGAGCGCCTTTGCGCCGCCGGCCGGGTCCGGACACGCCGCCGCACTCCCCGCCGCCCCGGAGGACGACCCGCGCTCGCCGCGCGAAGAGCCGAAACGGCCGCCACCGCCCGGACCCAGGTCCGCCGATGACGACGACGCCGACGCGGTCAGCAATCTCGAAAAGGACATGGCCCGCCTGCTCGGCCAGATATCCAATTCGGGTTCCAGCTGAAAAATGCCTCACGGCGCGTCATTCTCGCGCCATCTTTGGCATGAAAACGCCTCGCCAAATCGTCATCGAAACGTCGTCATCGGGCTGTTGTCGACGTCAGGTGCCATCGCTATATTCCGCCGCGCGACGCAGCCGAGTCAGAGGTAATCCATGCCGCAGTCAGCCGTTCGAACCAGGGCGCGTGACTATCGACCGAGCGACGACGAACCGTTCATGAACGAACGGCAGCGGGAGTATTTCCGGGAGAAGCTGATTGCCTGGAAAGAGGAAATCCGCAAGGAAGCCCGGGAGACGCTGGAATATCTCCAGGCGGAGAGCCAGAATCATCCGGACCTCGCCGACCGCGCCTCTTCGGAGACCGACCGCTCGATCGAGCTTCGGGCCCGCGACCGCCAGCGCAAGC
>JAGRKY010000338.1 GCA_020442095.1 Bauldia sp. | reverse complement strand
TCCATCGCCTCCGCGACGAGGGCCTTGCCCTCCTCTACATTTCCCACCGCATGCACGAGATCGAGGAACTCGCCGACACCATCTCGGTCTTCCGCAACGGCCGCCATATCAGCACCTTCTCCAAGGGCGCGCAGTCGGACGAGGAGATCGTCCAGATGATGATCGGCCGCGACGTCAGCAACGTCTATCCGCCGAAGCCGGTGCGCACCGAGCCGCCTCCGGTCGAGCTCGAGGTCAGCCGCCTCGGCTGGACGGACCGTCTCACCGACATCTCCTTCACGCTCGGCAAGGGCGAGATCGTCGGCCTCGGCGGTCTCGACGGACAGGGCCAGCGCGAAATCCTGCTGGCGCTCTTCGGCGTGCTCCGCAACGTCTCCGGCACGGTCCGCATCCACGGCCATAACGGCGTGCCGCGGAGCCCGGTCGTCGCCACCCGGCCGAAGCACAGCATGGCCCTCATCCCGGAAGACCGGAAGACCGAGGGCCTGATGCTGCCGATGTCGATCGCCGACAACATCTCGCTCACCGCGCTCAGGTGGCTGTCGAAGGGCTTCGTCATCGACGGCGCCGCCGAGAAGAATGCGGTCGACGGCATGGTCCAGAAGCTCCAGATCAAGATCGGCAGCCCCGAGGATGCGGTCGCCACGCTCTCCGGCGGCAATCAGCAGANNGAAGGTCGTCATCGCCAAGTGGCTGCTGACCGGCCCGCGGATCCTGCTCCTCAACGATCCGACCCGCGGCATCGACGTCGGCACCAAGGAGGAGATCTATCGCCTCCTCCGCGAACTCGCCGATGCCGGCACCTCGATCATCCTCTACTCGACCGACTATGACGAGCTGATCGGCTGCTGCGACCGGGTGCTGATCCTCTATGGCGGCCGGATCGTGAAGACCCTCGAGGGCGACGCGATCACCGAGACGAACATCGTGGCGAGCTCCTTCAACCTGCCCGTCGAAAGCGAGGCTGCTGCGGAACTGGTGCGGCCACAATGAAGAATTTCAGACTTTGGATTTCCCATAACACCGGCGCGCTGATCGCCGTCGGCCTGTTCCTCATCCTCTACATCTTCTATTCGAGCCTCCATCCGCGCGGCTTCACCACCGACCTCCTGGTCCAGAACTCGAACGAGGCGCTGGCGCTGATCTTCGTCTCGATCGCCCAGACGCTCGTCGTCATCCTCGGCGGCATCGACCTGTCGGTCGGCTCGCTGATGACGCTGGTCAACGCGGTCGCCTCCGAGGTGGTCATCGGCAGCGGGCCCCAGATCATCCTCGGCATCGTCATCTGCCTCCTGCTCGGCATTGCCGGCGGGCTGATGAACGGCCTGATCATCGTCTATGGGCGGCTGCAGCCGATCGTCGTCACGCTGGCGACCGGCGCGGTCTTCACCGGCTTCGCGCTGCTCGTCCGGCCGACGCCGGGCGGCGAGGTCGACGGCGATCTCTCCTGGGTCGCGACCAACGCCCTTTCCGAGCTTCCCGCCACCTACGGCTGGTGGGACAAGGATCCCGGCTGGTTCGGCTTCTTCGCCGGCATCCCGATGCCGATCGTGATCCTGCTCATTGTCATCCTTTTCATCTGGATTCCCTACCGCAACTCCGAGCTCGGCCGCGGCGGCTATGCCATCGGCTCCAACGAGGCGGCGGCCTATATGTCCGGCGTCCGCATCAACCGCTCGAAGCTCGCCGCCTATACGATGAGCGGCATGTTCGCCGGCCTCGCCGGGCTCTACTTCGCCATCCAGACCGGCTCCGGCAATGCCGATCCGATCCAGGCCGGCACCTATACCCTCAACTCGATCGCCGCCGTGGTGATCGGCGGGACGTCGCTCTTCGGCGGCTCCGGCGGCGCGATCGGCACGATCTTCGGGGTCATGGTGCTCCGCTCGATCACCTTCTGCTTCCGCGTCGTCGATACCGATTCGGCGGTCGGCTTCCTCGCCAATCCGCTGCTCCAGCCGATGTTCGAGGGGCTGATCCTGGTGATCGCGGTCACGCTCGGCGCCGCCCGCGCCTTCAGCGTCAAGAACCGCCTCAACATGTTCCGCTAGGCCCCGCGATGCCCATGCCGAAAATTTCAGACATCAAGAACTCGATCGACCGGCCGCTGCTCTTCGCCGGGATGTTCATTATCGCGATCCTGGTCATCGGAACCGCCTATACGCTGATCTTCGAGGGCAGCGCGTCGCTGCTGTCGCCGACCTACCTGATCCTTCAGCTCAAGGTCGCCTCCTTCCTCGGCATCGTCGCCGCCGGCATGATGATCGTCGTGCTGCTCGGCCATATCGACCTGTCGGTGCCGTGGACGATGACTGCCTCGGCGATGCTCGCCGCCGCGGTCGGCGGTCCCTTCGCCATCCCGATCGGACTCGGCGTCGGCCTCGCCATCGGCCTGTTCAACGGCATCGGCGTCGCCTATCTCCGCGTCCCGTCGATGATCTTCACGCTCGGCGTCAACGTCATGCTGCGCGGCTTCATGGTGATGCTGACCGGCGGCTTCTCGCCCTCCTCGGTCCCCACCGACGCGATGCTCTGGCTCGCCAAGGGCGAGATCATCGGCATCCCCAATCCGGTCATCGTCTGGGCGCTGGTCAGCCTCGCCGTCGCGTTCATGCTCCGCCGCACCCCGCTCGGCCGCTACATCTACGCGGTCGGCAACCGCGAGTCGGCGGTCTTCCTTTCCGGCGTCAGCACCCGGCTCGTCATCGTCGCGAGCTTCGCCCTCTGCTCGACCCTCGCCGCCTTCGCCGGCGTCCTGCTTGCCGGCTATTCCTCCAAGGCCTTCCAGGCGATGGGCGACCCCTATCTCCTGCCCTCGATCGCCGCGGTGGTGATCGGCGGCACCAACATCCTCGGCGGCTCCGGGCGCTATGCCGGCACGGTGGTCGGCACCATCCTCATCGTCCTGCTCCAGAGCGTCCTTTCGGTGATGCAGATGCCCGAGGCTGGCCGCCAGATCATCTACGGCGTCGTCATCATCATCATGCTGCTCGCCTACGGCCGCGGTGCGCGCCTGCGCATCTAGGGGCGCGCCGGCCGGCGCCGCGCAAGCGGCGCTAGATCACCATCCGCCGCAGCTGCTGCGACAGGAGGTCGACGATCGTCACGGTGACGACCACGACGATCAGGATCGCCGCGGTCTCGGGATAGTAGAAGCCGCGGATCGACTCGAAGAGCACCTGGCCGATGCCGCCGGCGCCGACAAGGCCGAGGACGGTGGCCGAGCGCACATTCGCCTCGAACCGGTAGAGCGAGAACGAGATCCACAACGGCAGCACCTGCGGGATCACGCCGAAGATGATCTCCTGCAGCTTGGTCGCCCCGGTCGCCCGGATACCTTCCACCGGCCGCGGATCGGTCGCCTCGACCGCCTCCGAAAACAGCTTGGCGAGGACGCCGGTGGTGTGGACGAACAGCGCCATTACCCCGGCGAAGGGGCCGAGCCCGACCGCGACCACGAACAGCACCGCGAAGACCAGCTCGTTGATCGCCCGGAAGGCGTCCATCAGCCGCCTGACCGGCTGGTAGACCCACCACGGCGCCATGTTGTTGGCGGAGAGGATGCCGAAGGGAACCGCGGCGATCACCGCCAGCAGCGTCCCCCAGATCGCGATCTGGAGGGTCAGCACCATCTCGTCGAAATAATAGTCGAGGTCGCGGAAATTCGGATCGAGGAAGCCGCTGGCATATTCCGCCATGTTGCCGGCGTCGGTGAAGAGATTCACCACCCGGTACATCTCGGCGGGCGCCCAGGCCCAGATCAGCGCCGCCGCCAGTCCGCCCCAGACCAGCCAGTTATAGGCGGTCCGGCTCCAGTCACGGGCCGGCAGCGCCGGCTCGGGTGCGGCGGGTCTCGCGGTCGCTTCCATGATCCCGGGGTCCGGCGGACGGAAGACGCGACGGCGCCGCGAGGCGCCGCCGCGCGTTGTCTCTGGCGGGCCGGTATCAGGCCTGCGGCACGGTCGCCATCAACTGCTCGTACTTGGCCTTCTCGGTCTCGAGCTCCTTCACCTTGGCGGTCTTCTCCTCGTCCGACATCTTGTCGTCGGCCTGGGTCTGGAAGATCTGCTTGGTGATTTCCATGATCCGGATCGGATAGAGCTGGGCATCCGAGGACGGCTTGAAGGGCGCCCACTGCAGCGCGGTCAGGATGGCGCGGGCCTTCTCGACATCTTCCGGCGTGCCGAGGCGGCCATAGGAGACGAAGAAGGACAGCACCTTGTCCTTGGTCGCCTGGTCGAGCTCCTTGTTCCACACGATCGGGTCAGACGGGATCAGCGGCGACTGCCAGATCACCTTGATCTTGCTGGCGGCTTCCGGGTTGGTGACCTGGAGGCGGCGGACATTCTCGGTGTTGTTGGTCGCGACATCGACCTGCTTGTTGGCGGCGGCCAGCAGGTTGGTCTCGTGGTTGGCGTTCCGCACCGTCTTGAAGCAGTCCTTCGGATCGATGCCGTTCTTGGCGAAGATGAAGGTGGTCGGGACCAGGAAGCCCGAGGTCGAGTTCGGGTCGCCGATGCCGAAGTTCAGCGTCTTGTCGCATTTCAGCACGTCGTCGAGCGAGGTCAGCGGGCTGTCGACGTTGGTGATCAGCAGCGACCAGTAGCCGGGGTTGCCGTCGGAATCGACCGTCTGCGCGAAGACCTCGCCATGCGCCCGGTCGACCGCTTCCATCGCCGACTTGTTGCCGAACCAGGC
>JAGRKY010000337.1 GCA_020442095.1 Bauldia sp. | reverse complement strand
CCTTCTACATCACCATGCATCGCGGGGCCGATGCCGCCGCGGAAGCGCTCGGCCAGGACCTCCTGTTCCAGGGCGCGTCGGAATGGAACGTCACCCTGCAGGTGCCGGTCCTCGACGCGGTCATCGCGCGCAAGCCCGACGCGATCCTGATCGCGCCGACCGACAAGGTGCAGCTGGTCGAGCCGCTGAAGAAGGCCAACGACGCCGGCATCACCGTCGTCTGCGTCGATACCTTCATCGGCAACGGCGTGTTCCAGACGGGTGCCGGCGACGCCGATTTCCCGATCGCCTATGTCGCCTCGGACAACGTGCTCGGCGGGGTGATGGCGGCGCGGGCGCTCGCCAAGTCGATCGGCGAGAAGGGCAAGGTCTACGTCTCCAACGTCAAGCCGGGCGTGTCGACGACCGACCAGCGCGAGGAAGGCTTCAAGCAGGAGATGGCCAACCATCCGGACATCGAGGTGCTGGAGACCCAGTTCAACGACGACGACGCCAACAAGGCGGCGGCGCAGGTGCAGGCGGTCATCGGCCGCGTGCCGGATCTCGCCGGTGTCTTCGGCGCGAACCTGTTCTCCGCTTCGGGAACCGCCAACGGCGTCAAGCAGGCCGGCAAGCAGGGCGAGATCAAGATCGCGGCCTTCGACGCGCCGCAGTCGGTCGTCCAGGAGCTGAAGGACGGGACCTTCGAGATCGTCATCGCACAGCATCCGGCCGAGATCGGCTATTTCGGCGTTGTCGCGGCCTATGCCCATCTGACCGGCAACCCGGTTCCGACCCATATCGGCACCGGCTTCACCGTGATGACCAAGGACAATATCGACGATCCGAACGTCTCCAAGTTCCTTTACACGGGCTAGGCGCCCTGCCGCCTTGTCGCAATCAACCGCCGGTCCCGATCGGGGCCGGCGGTCCGGTCTTCTGTATCGCGAACGCGGATAGCCAATGACCGCTCTTTCCAGCGAAGTCGCCTCGCCGCAGCACGGGCGGACGTTCCTGTCGAAGGTCGCCGACCTGCGCGCCTGGCTGTTCCTCATCCTTCTCCTGATCTTCTTCGAGGCCTGGGCGCAGACGGTCTATGGCGTCACCTTCGTCGGCAACACCTATAACCTCCAGTCGGTCGGCATCTTCGCGACCGCGCCGCTGCTGCTGGCGCTCGGCCAGACCTTCGTCATCATCTCCGCCGGCATCGACCTGTCGGTGGGCTTCACGATGGGACTGGCGGCGGTGGTCTCCGCGCATATGGCCAATATCGGCGCGACCCATTTCGGCCTGCCGCCTTTCCTGGCGATGCTGCTCGGCATCGCCTCGGGCGTTCTGGTCGCCTTCATTCCCGGTCTGGTCAACGGCTGGCTGATCGCCAAGCTTCGCGTGCCACCGTTCATCGGTACGCTCGGCATGTATGGCATCGCCCGGGGCGCCGCCTATCTCGTCGCCGGCGGCATGACCGTGCCGGTCTCCAACGAGTGGTTCGCCTGGATCGGCAACGGCCGGATCGCTGGCGTGCCGATCCTGGTGATCATCGCCGCCGTGGTGGTCCTGGTCATGCACTACCTGCTGTCGCAGACGCGCTTCGGCCAGCACACCTATGCCTTCGGCGCGAGCCGGGTCGCGGCCGTCCGGTCGGGCATCAATGTGGGCAACCTGACGATGCGTATCTACCTGCTCGCCGCGGTCTGCGCCGGGCTTGCCGGGGCGCTCTATTCGGGCCGTTTCGCCGCCGGCGCCGCGCAGGCCGGCGAGCCGTTGCTGCTCAGCTCGATCGCCGCGGTGGTGATCGGCGGGGCGAGCCTGTTCGGCGGTTCGGGAAACATCGCCGGCACCGTTGCCGGCGCGCTGGTCATCGCGGTCATCGAATACGGGCTCGTCTTCATCAACGTCGAGCCGTTCTGGCAGTTCATCGCCGTCGGCGTCGTCATCATCATCTCGGTGCTGGTCGACCAGAGCCAGAGGAAGCTGCTGGGAGGTCGCGTCGATGAGTGAGCCGCTGCTGTCGGTGCGGGGCGTTTCGAAATATTTCGGCGGCGTCCATGCCCTCGATGATGTGTCGATGGATCTCGCGGCCGGCGAGGTCGTCGCGCTTGCCGGCGACAATGGCGCCGGCAAGTCGACCCTGATCAAGGCGATCTCCGGCGTCTACAAGGCCGATCGCGGCGAGCTGCGCCTCGACGGGAAGCCGATCACCTTCGAGAGCCCGCAGCAAGCCCGCGACAAGGGTATCGAGACGATCTACCAGGACCTCGCGCTCGCCGACAATCTGTCGATCGGCGCCAATATCTTCCTCGGTCGCGAGCCGAAGCGGCTGGCATTCGGCTTCCTGCCGATCATCGACCGGCGCCTGATGGCCGATGCGGCGAAGGAGACGATGCGCCGGCTCGATTTTCACGTCGACCGGCTGGAGGCCCCGGTCTCCGCCTTCTCGGGCGGCCAGCGGCAGGCCGTCGCCATCGGCCGGGCGATCTACTGGAACGCCAAGGTGCTGATCATGGACGAGCCGACCGCGGCGCTCGGCGTGCCGGAGCAGCGCAAGGTGCTGGCGCTGGTCAAGTCGCTGAAGGAGCAGGGCAAGGGAGTCATCTTCATCTCCCACAATCTCGGCGACATCTTCGCGGTGGCGGATCGGATCGTCGTCCTGCGCCGGGGCATCAAGGCCGGCGAGCGCGTGCCCGCGGAAACCACCGGCGACGAAATCGTGCGGCTGATGGTCGGCGGCTGACCGCCCTCCGGATCGCGCCGAAATCCGGGGCAGCCTCTGGTTTTACCGGCGTCTCGAATTCCGCCGAGAAACAACCATCGGCGTCTTGACGAATCCGATTTGGCGGGCAATGGTCTGCAATCGATTGAATGTCTCCGTGCAAGAGAGGCGCGATCGTTCGAACTGGGATCCGGAAACGCCGACTGCCCCCGCCGGGCATCGATTGGGCTGACTGCCAGCGTCTTTGACGACGGTTTCGGGTCTCGCCAAAAAGAATAGGAACCGGACCGTGGGAATTATCGATTCATACCGTTTGAATGACCGCGTCGCGGTCGTCACAGGCGCCGCAGGAGGGATCGGCGGGGCGATTGCCCGCCGGCTTGCGGGACTGGGTGCAACCGTCGTCCTGGCCGACATGTCGGATGCCGTGAAGAAGAACGCCGAGAGCATCGCGGCCGACGGCGGTTCGACCGACACGGTCGTCTTCGACGTCACCGACAGCGCGTCTATCGACGGCGCCGTCAAGACCGTGCTCGACAAGCACGGCAAGGTCGACATCCTCGTCGCCAATGCCGGCATCGCCTTCGAGAGGAAGGCGGTCGAACACAGCGACGACGACTGGCGGCGCGTGATGGGCGTCAACCTCGACGGCGTCTTCTATACGGTGCGCGCCTTCTCGCGGCCGATGCTCGAGGCAGGCTCGGGCGCGATCGTGGCGATCTCGTCGATCGCCGGCGTCAAGGCCGTGCGGCCGGAGCTTCATGTCGGCTACGACGTCTCGAAGGCCGGCGTCGCCCATATGTGCCGGGTGCTCGCGGTCGAGTGGGCGAAGAGCGGCGTGCGGATCAACGCGATCGGGCCGGGCTATACCGACACGGAGATGCTGGCCGAGGTCGGGCGGACGAGCCCCGAGGTGATGGCGATGTGGCTCGACGACACGCCTTACGGCCGGCTGATGAAGCCGGAGGAAATCGCTTCCGGAGTCGCCTTCCTTGTTTCGGATGCGGCAAGCGGCGTCAGCGGGCAGCTGCTGATGGTCGACGGAGGCTATTCGGTGGCCTGACGCACGTGCCGCGTCAGCCCCGGAGTGAATGACCAGGCAAAGGCAACAGGGGGGAAACCGCCGCTGTTGCCGATGTCATTTTTGCAATCGATTGATACGACCGCCTACCACCACAGAAGAACAGACCATCGGAGGTAATGAAATGTCCCAGGAAGAAGATATC
>JAGRKY010000336.1 GCA_020442095.1 Bauldia sp. | reverse complement strand
CAGCAGTATCTGGCGAAGAACCCGCGTGGATATTGCGGCCTCGGCGGAACCGGCGTGGCGTGTCCGGTGGGCCTGTCCGTTCCCGCGGGCTAGATCGCCTCTCCAAGAAACAGCGGCCCGGCGGCCGCATGACAGCGCGCCGCCGGACCGGAAGCGGAATTGCCGGTTGCGATTCGCAAGCGACCCGGCTTTGGTGTCGGCGCGGGGTTGCCGGGGGGCGACCGATGGGCGGGAGTGCGTCGGGTTTGGCTCACTGCATCGGCAAGGACGAAAATGTCGGCAAAGCGCTCTGGCGCTTGCTGAGCGACGATATCGACGAAGCCCGGCAGATGCTCTCCTCGTCGGAGGAGACACCGGACCAGAGGGTTCATCGGGCCCGCCAGCGCCTGAAACGGGCGCGATCGACCCTCGGCGTCCTCAAACCCGTCATCGGCCATTCGGCGCGCGACCTGAGGCGGTCGATCGCCGCGGCCGCGCGGCTGCTCGCGGTTGCACGCGATGCCGATGTCGTCGCGGCCACGGCACGCAATCTGCGCGAGATGAACACGCCCGAGGACGACGCGGGCCTCGACCGGGTGATTGTCGAGCTCGATCGTCGGGCCAAGGAGGCGCATCGCATCGACGCGCCGGTCGAGGAAGTGATCGCACGGTTGTCGGCGGTCGAGGTGGCGCTCGAACAATTGCGGCGCAAGATCGATGGCGCGGCGTTGTTCGACACGGCGTTGGCCGTTGCCTACCGGAACGGACGGGAGGCGATGGAGCGCGCCCGTCTGAGCCCCTCGACCCCCGACCTCCACGGCTGGCGGAAGGACGTCAAGACGCTGTGGCACCTGATATGTCTCGGCGGCAAGCGCGTCCCGAAGCCGATCCGGGGGATGGCCGACGACCTCGGCCGGCTTGGCGACCTGCTCGGCTATGATCACGACCACGCGGTCCTTGCCGAGCGCCTCGCCCTGTCACCGGAAGCCAATCATTCGCTGATGCGGCAGCTCTCGATGATCGCCGCGGAGCGGCACGCCCTCGAAAGCGAAGCCTTCGCGATCGGAAGGAAAGTCTACAAGCGGAAGCCGAAGGCTTTCGCACGCAAGGCCAGGCTCGACTGAGCGGCTGGCCCAGTAATCCGGAGGAGACGGCGAGCCTAGTTGGTCGCCGGCCTTGCGGTCGGCAGCGGGATGTTGATCTCGGCGCCCGCCACGCCTACCGACGCATCGGAAAGCACGGCACGGCACTGGCTCGGAAGTCCGGCGAGCGTCAACGGCGGCGGCGGCTTCGCCGGCTTGGTCGGCTTCCCCGGCCTGGCATATGGCGCCGGGCTCAGCCACCAGGAGAGATTGGAGCCGCAGCCGTCGCCATCCGGCGGCGGATCCTGCGGCTTGCAGCCCGGATTTCCGGGCGGGCAGACAAGCCTGACGTGGAGATGGTCGTCGTGCAGGTACCAGGGCCGCACCTTGCGGAGCCAGGCCCGATCGGATCCGGCCATGGCGCATAGCTGCTTCTTGATTCCGGCATTGACGAAGATGCGGTCGACCTCCGGATAGCTCGCCGCACGCTTGACCAGGCGGGTATGGGCGCTCGTCCATTTCGATCGGTCGAGCGTGACGTTGGTGCCCTTCCTGATATAGGACGAGGCGCTGATCTGTTCCCGCTCCTCCGCCGTCAATTTCCGGTTCGGCATCGGGTCGAACCAGATGTCGACATCGAGACCGATCTGATGGCTTGCATGTCCGAAAGGCAGGGGCCCGCCACGGGGCTGCGACATGTCGCCGATCAGCAGGCCCGGCCAGCCGTCCGCCTGGGCATCGGTCGCAAGACGTTCGATGTAGTTGACCAGGGAGGGCATGCCCCAGTTGCGATTGCGCGACAGGCGCATGACCTGCCACGCCGGTCCATTGACCGGCAGCGCCACCGCGCCGGCGAGACATCCGCGGGAATAGAAGCCAATGCTCTGGGGAGCGGTGTCGGTCGGCGTCACCACGCGGGCAAAAAGATCCTTGGCGGGAACGGAATCCTGCGCCGAAGCCGCCGCCCCGAAAAGGCTCAGCGCCGATACCAGGCTGGCAATCAAGGCTATGCGCATCGAAGCGCTCCCGAGCTCGTCTTCCGCGGCATGGTTCACCACCGCCGTCAACGAACGGTTAACCAGCCGACGATCGTCTCTCCACCAACCCCGATTATGGACCAGAAGATGGCCCCGGCAAGGCTGCGCCCCTGTTTTGCGCTTTGGCAACCGCGCGACCGGTGACAGTATGGGTCCCATGCGCGCCATGTCGATTTCCCGTCCCGGTGAACCCCTCCGCCTGATCGAGCGGGATGTGCCTGTGCCCGGGCCGAACCAGATGCTGGTCCGCGTCAGGGCCTGCGGCGTCTGCCGGACCGACCTTCACGTCGTCGACGGCGAATTGCCGCTTTGCGATTACCCGATCGTCCCGGGCCACGAGATCGTCGGCGAAGTGGCGAAGCTTGGCCCGGGTTCCTCGGGCTTCGGCATCGGCGAAAGGGTCGGCATACCCTGGCTCGCCTCGACCTGCCGGCATTGCCGTTTCTGCCTCTCGGGCGAGGAAAATCTCTGCGACGAGGCGCGGTTCACCGGCTGCCATGTCGATGGTGGATTTCAGGAATATGTGGTTGCCGACTACCGCTACTGCTTCCGGCTGCCGAGCGGCTACGATGATGCCGAAGCCGCCCCCCTGCTCTGCGCCGGGTTGATCGGCCATCGCGCCCATCGCATGGCGGGCGCGGCCGAACGGATCGGCATCTACGGCTTCGGCGCCGCCGCCCATATCATGGCGCAGGTCGCGGTCTTCCAGGGACAGCGCATCTTCGCCTTCACCCGCGCCGGCGATCGTGCCGCCCAGGAATTCGCGATGGAGCTCGGGGCGGAATGGGCCGGCGATTCCGACGTGATGCCGCCGGAGCCGCTCGATGCGGCGATCATCTTCGCGCCCGTCGGGCCGCTGGTTCCGGCCGCGCTCCGTGCCGTCCGCAAAGGCGGCCGGGTGATCACGGCCGGTATCCATATGAGCGAGATCCCCGCGTTCCCCTATTCGATCCTGTGGGGGGAGCGGATGATCAAGTCGGTCGCCAACCTGACCCGCGCCGACGGCGAGGAATTCATGCGCATCGCCGACCAGATTCCGATCAGGACCTCGGTCACGCCGATGCCGCTCGATCAGGCCAACGACGCGCTCGATCGTCTGCGCAGCGGCGATATCCAGGGTGCCGCCGTGCTGATCCCCTGACCGGGACCGGCCGGCCAAGCGGAAGGAGAATTACAATGATAACCGAAATTGCCGGAATGCCGGGGCGGGTCCTCGGCTTCTCCCTCGAGGGGATGATCACCAAGGCGGACTACCACGATGTCCTGATCCCGACCGCCGAAGCTGCTCTCAAGGAAGGCCACAAGCTGCGGGTAATGATCGTCGCCGGTCCTGCCTTCGAGGGCTACGAACCGGGCGCCATGTGGGACGATACGGCCTTCGGGTTCCGGCATTTCTTCGATTTCGAACGCGTCGCCTTCGTCAGCGACAACGAGGCCTATGGCGCCGCGGTTCGCACCGTCGGATTCCTGATGCCGGCGATGGTCCAGGTCTTCCCGGTGAAGGACACCGACAAGGCGAAGGCCTGGTTAGCCGGGTAAGCGGTCACCGTTACGCCCGATTTTGGCAACGAAGAATCCGCATGATCGTCATCATGCGGACGTCGCTCCTCTCTAGTCTCGCGGATACTGCGGGACTTTGAGGAGGGTACAATGTTCACACCAATCGAGAATCTGCCTGAAGGCGCCATCGGCTATCTCGCCAGCGGGCGTATCAGCCGCGAGGATCGCGCAAGGACCCTCGAGCCGGAAATCGAAAAGGCGATCGCCGATAACGGGCAGGTCAAGCTGCTCTACGTCGTCGCTTCCGATTTCGCGGGCTACGAGCCGAATGCGCTTCTCGACGATGCGATCTTCGGCACCCGCCATTTCCGCGACTTCGAGCGGATCGCCTTTCTCGCCGAGGACGGCCCCTACCGCCGCGCGGCCGGCGCGATGGACGGCCTGATGCCGACCGCGCTGAAGGTGTTTCCGGTCGAGGATATCGAAGCCGCCAAGATGTGGCTCGCCGCCTGACCCGGCCTTCGGGCTGCTAGAACCGGCCGCCGGTCCTGAAGCCGCCGCCACCGCGCGGCCGTGACGGCATCGACGGTCGGCTCGGCGAAGAACGGCTCGGGCTGCTGGGAAACCGCAGCCCGCCACCGAAGCTCCCGCCGCCTCGCGGCGGGTTGCGGACGCTGAATCCCCTGCCGAGCGCGTCGTTCAGGTTCTTCGACGTCATCGCCCCCTGGAGCACGCTGGTGATGATGCTGCCGATCAGCGCGCCGTCGGCGAACTGGCCGCGCGGGTCGTTGTAGCCGGAACGGTGGAAGTTATCGCGCGACTGCTCCAGTTCGGCCCGCTTGTGGGCGAGCTCGACCGCCGCCTTCCGCACTTCTTCCGCTTCCGCCTCGCGCCGGGCAAGCTTCGGCTCGATGTCGCGGAGCATCCGGACGATCTTCTCGTCTTCCGGGGTCTCCGTCGCCATCGCCTCCTTGTAGAGGGAGGCGAGGTCCTCGCGGGCGATGGCAGCGACCAGACCTTCGACGGCGGTATTGAGCGAAGCGTCCTTCGAGACGTCGAGCAGCTCGTTCTGGCGCTGGTCGAGGCCGGCGAGCTTGGCTTCGAGCGCCTCCACGGCGGCATCGGCCTTGTCATGGGCCTCGGTCGCCGCCGCGACGGCCGATTCCAGCGCGACGATGCCGTCCGCCTCCAGCGCCTTCCGCTCGAATGCCTCGGCCTGCGCGTGGGTCTCGGCCGCGGCCTGTTCCAGCCGGGTGGCGTGCTCGCGGAGCCGCTTCGGTATCTCGTTGAGCATGTAGTAGTTGGGCCGCGCCGTATCGTAGTCGATCAGCCGCGCAACCTTCGCGTCGAAGAAGCGGACGATGGCCCCGGCGCTATAGTCCGAGGTGCCATAGCCTCGCGACCACAGATAGGTGAAGAGCGGGTCCTCGTCATAGGGCTTCCGCTTCTCGTCGCGATCCTTCTCCGACTGGCTTGCCTTTTCGGCGGCGGCGGCGGCCTTGGCCTCGGCATCGGCGATCAGCCGCGAATGCTCCAGCCATCCCTGATCGCTGGCCAGCCGGTCTCTGGTCTTGTCGGCCTGGGCCTCGACCGCATCGACTGCCTTGGCGAGCACCTCGGCGGCCGCGTCGCGCGCCTTTTCGGCGGCCGCCATCGCCGCGGTGAGGTCGGCGCGGTCGCCGGCCACCGCGTCAAGCGCGTCTTTGCGTTTTCGCAGCGCCTCGAGCGCGGTCCGCTCCGCCGAATCGAGGCGGCCGACCACCTCGTCGCGGGCAAGGGCATCGAGTTTCAGGCGGGCGAGCGCCCGGAAGGCGTCGGTCTGCTGGGCCCGCATCCGCGCCGCATCCTCGGTGGCCGAGGTCAGCATCTTGGTCAGCCGGTCCTCGTCCTTGCGGACACCGAGGATCGCCTGTTCGATCGAGGAGAGCGCCTTGCTGGCCGGGATCATTCCATCACCATGCGGTAATCGCGCCGTCCTCGACGTCCATCAGGTAGTCGACCTTCAGGGTGCCACGGTGCTTCTCGCCGAGGATGTTGTTTTCGACGATCCCGTCGTCGGACTTGTCGGCGCGGACCGTCTCGAAGGTCGATTCCGGCACGCGGACGCCCCACTTCTTCACGACTTCCGTCTTGCCGTTCTCCTCGTTGACGATCGGCAGCGCCAGGGCTTCGCCCGAGTCGGTCAGCGCCTCGACGATGAGGTAGTAGTTGCGGGCATTCTCGTTGACGTCGGGGATGCGGAAGACGCCGGTATCCTCGCCCTCGCGCGAGACGATGGTCAGCGTATAGGTCTGCAGGATGTCGGCGCGAAGCGACTTCAGCTCCTCGACCACGCCGCGCATGGCGTCGCCGTCCCTGGCGGCGATCGCGGCATCGCCCTTGGCGATGACATCCTCGACCGCAGCCTTGGTGTCGTTGTCCGTGGCGGCCGCCAGCGCCGCATCGCCGGCATCCTTCACCGCGGCGGGAAGCGTCACCGTCAACTCGATCTGCAATTCCTCGGCGGCGCGCGAGGCTTCGTTCGAGCGCCAGATCTGCCAGCCGACGACCGCGACGAGGACGACGAGCAGGATGCCGACGACGGAACC
>JAGRKY010000335.1 GCA_020442095.1 Bauldia sp. | reverse complement strand
TTCTCGCTCTCCGGCTCGTCGCTGGTGGTCTCGCCCTATCGCGACAGCGAGCAGCGGGTGGTGGGCGTGCTCGGCGTCATCGGGCCGACGCGGCTGAACTATGCCCGCATCGTGCCGATGGTCGACTACACCGCCCAGCTCGTCAGCCGGCTGCTCGGCTGACAGGAGGTGCGTCCTTCGAGGCTCGGGCTGCGCCCTCGCACCTCAGGATGGCGAGGGAATTCGCGCTTCCCCGAAAGCCGATTCTGCGCACGACTTGTGAGCCCTCCAACCTCGCCATCCTGAGGTGCCCGGTCGCGGAGCGAACGGGCCTCGAAGGACGCAGGGCGCCCGGCCCCGGACTCAGGCCCCTAGGCTCAGGCCCCTACGCTCAGGCGCCGCTCGCTGCCAGATAGCTCAGCCAGATCGCCTTGTCGCCGAGGATGTCCAGGCGTTCGCGATGGGCGGCCATCTCGGCCTCGGTCACCCTGAACAGCCGCGGCTCGGGACGCGGCAGGGCGGCAACGGCGGCGGCGCCGTAGCTCTCGCGCGTCCCCCCGCCCCGCTCGTCGGCGAGGATCAGGCTCGCCTGGCGGCCGCCGATCAGCTCGACATAGACCTCGGCGAGCAGGAAGGAATCGAGCAGCGCGCCATGCAGCGTCCGCTGGCTGGTGTCGATCTGGTAGCGGGCGCAGAGCGCGTCGAGCGAATTCGGCCCGGCCGGATGCTTGCGGCGGGCGAGCACCAGCGAATCGATGATCCGCTCCGCCGCGATCGAGGGCTGGCCGCAGCGGCCGAATTCGGCGTTGAGGAAGGCGAGGTCGAAGTCGGCGTTATGGGCGATCATCGGCGCGTCGCCGATGAAGGCGACGAGCTCGGCCGCGATCGCCGCGAAGACCGGCTTGTCGGCGAGGAACTTGTCGTCGAGGCCGTGCACCCGCTGTGCCTCGATCGGCATCGGCCGCTCGGGATTGATATATTCGTGGAAGGTGTTGCCGGTCGGGATGTGGTTGAACAGCTCGACGCAGCCGATCTCGACCACCCGGTCGCCGCCGGTCGGGTTCAGTCCGGTCGTTTCGGTATCGAAGACGATCTCGCGCATGATTCGCGGATGGTGGCCGGCAAAGCCGCGCCACGCAAGCCGCGCGCGCGGTCGCCGGCCCGTCTATCCGCGCTTCTCCACCGTCGCGGCACGCCCCCGGCAAGATCCCGTTCAGCGTCGCCCGGTCATCCCGGCGATGGCCCTCAGGATACCCGCGACCTGCAGGCGGGCATCGTCGAGGCTTTGGCTGGTATCGACGAGGAAATGGGCGCGGCGGCGTTTCTCGGCGTCCGGCGTCTGGCGGGCGATCATCGCCTCGGCGCGGTCCCGGGTCATGCCCTCGCGTCTCATCATCCGCGCCATCTGGTTTTCGGGCGAGGTCGTCACCACCATCACAGCGTCCATGTCGTCCTCGGCGCCGGTCTCGAAGAGGAGCGGGATGTCGAGCACCACGGCCCGGTGTCCGGCCGCCCGTGCCGCTGCAAGAAAAGCGTCGCGCTCGGCGCGGACCAGCGGATGGATCAGCGCCTCGAGCCGCTCCATCGCGGCCTCGTTGCCGAGCACCTTTTCCCGCAGCCGGTCGCGATCGACGGCGCCGTCGACGGTCGTGCCGGGAAAGGCCGCCTCGACCACCGGCACGGCCGCGCCGCGATAGAGCCGGTGCACCGCCCTGTCGGCGTCGAAGACCGGCAGTCCGGCCGCCGCGAACATGGCGGCCGTGGTCGACTTCCCCATGGCCACCGATCCGGTCAGCCCGAGGATCAGCATTACGCGCCGTCCTTGCCGGCGTCGGCGGGCTGCGACACGCCCAGCGTTTCGAGCACCGCGGCACGGAGCGCCGGCGTCACCTCAGGGCGCTTGCCGAACCAGTGCTCGAACCCCGGCACCGCCTGGTGGAGCAGCATGCCGAGCCCGCCGACCGTCCGGAGGCCCCGCTGCCGCGCCGCCTTCAGCAGTCCGGTCTCCAGCGGCACATAGACAATGTCGCTCACCACCGCGTCGTCGGCGAGCGGCGCGAGATCGAGGTCGAGCGGCGGCTGTCCCTCCATGCCGAGCGTCGTCGTGTTGACCAGCACCCGCGCGCCCGGGAGCAGCCCCGGCAGCGCCGTCATCCGCGCCGCCTCGATCGGGCCGCCAAGGTTCCGCGCGATCTGCTCGGCGCGCTTCTCGGTGCGGTTGACGATGGTCACCGGCGCGAAGCCGCGGGAGCGGAGCGCATAGACGATCGCCTTCGCCGCGCCGCCGGCGCCGAGCACCACCGCCGGCCCGGGCGTCGCGTCCCAGCCGGGCGCTTCCTGGTCGAGGCTCGCGAGGAAGCCGGGCGCGTCGGTATTGGCGCCGACCAGCTTTCCGTCCTCGAGCCAGATCGTGTTCAGCGCGCCGATCGACCGCGCCGCCTCGTCCATCTCCGCAACGGCGCGGAAGGCGACTTCCTTGTGAGGCACCGTGACATTGCCCCCGACAAATCCGGAATGGGCGAAGTCGGCGAAGAAGGCCTCGATCGCCTCGGGCTCGACCGGCTTCAGCACATAGTCGCCGGCAAGCCCCAGCTCGTTCAGCCAGAAGCGATGGATGGTCGGCGAGCGCGAATGCTTCACCGGCCATCCGATGACACAGGCGATTGGGGTGGTCATGCCGATTTCCGATTCTCGTTGGACGCAGGGAAACGATGGTTCCGCGGTTCCATACCTCTCCGCTCCCCGGACGTCATCCTCTGCGAAAGCAGAGGATCGTTGGCTACCGCCAGATCGTGACCGGTTCGCACGCCCCGAAACGGTCCTCCGGTCAAGCCGGAGGACGACTGTGGGGAGGTGCGCCCTTCCTTATATACCGACGTAACCTGGCCACCTCCACGACGCCTCTCCCCCCTTGTGGGGGAGACCGTGGAGCTTCGGCCGGTGGAGCCGGCCGCTAGCGGAGCGAGAGAGGGGTAAGCGCCGCGGCCCGCCCGTCCAAACCCACCAACTGTCGTCCTCTGCGAAAGCAGAGGACCGTTGGCCACTGCCTCATCGTCAACGGCTCGCACACCCCGTGACGGTCCCCCGGTCAAGCCGGAGGACGACGGTGGAGGGACATGTGCCCTTTCTCCATGACAAACTGGCGCCATCGCCCATCCGGCAGTGAACGCTTCTCCGCGTTCACCGCCGATGAAATGGGCCGGCCCTTATTCCAACGCCCCCTCCGCGCGCAGCCACGCCAGCAGCGGCAGGATCGGCAGGCCGAGGATGGTGAAGAAGTCGCCTTCGATGCGCTCGAAGAGCTGGATGCCCGGCCCCTCGATCTGGTAGGCGCCAACGCTGCCGAGCGCTGCCTCGCCAACCGTATCGAGATAGCGGTCGATCGCGTCCGGGGTGAGCGGCCGCAGGGTCAGCGTCGCGCTGTCGAGATGCCGCCAGCGGATGGCGCCGTCGCGCACCCCGGCGACCGCGGTCTGCAGCTTGTGGCTCCGCCCGGCGAGCGTCACGAGCTGGTCCCGCGCCTCGTCCATCGACGCCGGCTTGATCCACCGCCGGCCATCGGCATCGAGGGTCTGATCGGCGCCAATCACCGTAGCGTCGTCGGCATGTGCACCGACATCCAGCGCCTTGGCCTCGGCCAGCGCCATGGCGATCTCGGCCGCGGACCGGCCCGCCGCGATCAGCGGTTCCTCGACGCGGCGTTCGTCGACGTCGGAGGGGATCGCCTCGAACCGGATTCCGGCATTGGCAAGGATCGCTCTCCGGGTGGAACTTCCGGAGGCAAGCACGATCCGGGTCATGGTCGCCCGCGCCTCATGGCGGCGCGGTTTCGCGCAGCCGCTTTTCCCGAAGCGCGATGATCGCGGCCGCGGTCTCCTCGATCGACCGGCGGCTGACATCGATGGTCGGCCAGCCATGCCGGGCAAACAGCTTCCGCGCCTGGACGATTTCGTCGGCGATCGCCGCTTTGTCGACATAGGATTCGCCATGCGCCATGGCGTTCAGCGACAGCACCCGGTTCTCCCGAAGCTGGGCGATGCGTTCTGCGCTCGCGGTCAGGCCGACGACCAGCGGATGCTTGACCGTTTCCAGCTCCGGCATCAGGGGAACGCCCGGGACCAGCGGAATATTAGCCGTCTTGATACCGCGATTAGCGAGATAGATGCTGGTCGGCGTCTTGGAGGTCCGGCTGATCCCGACAAGGACGACATCGGCTTCCTCGAGCACGCCGGCGAGCTGGCCGTCGTCATGGACCATGGTGAAGTTCAAAGCGTCGATTCGCCGGAAATAGTCGGCGTCGAGCATGTGCTGCGCGCCGACCTGGCGGCTGTGCGGCGTACCAAGGTAGCTCTGCATAAGCTGAAGCATCGGTTCGAGCACGGAGCCGCAGGGAATGCCGATCCGCCGGCATTCCGCTTCCAGCCGTTCGCCGAGTTCCTTGTCGACAAGGGTATAGAGGACGATGCCGGGCTCTTCCTCGAGCGCCGTGACGATCGCATCGAGCTGTTTGCGCGTCCGGACCATCGAGTGGATGTGCTCGACGGGACGCATATCCGCATACTGGGCGGCCGCGGCGCGGCCGACCGTGATCAGCGTCTCGCCGGTTGCGTCCGAGATCATATGCAGGTGGAAGAAGCCTTCGCGGTTCTTCACACGGTTCTCCCGCGTCTGTGGATGAAGGGGCCTGTCGGTCGCCCTTCGGGACCTGTCGCGGCGGACTGTCCCCGAAGCGGCGGATTTGATCAACAAATTACTTTTTGTCGTTACGATTCCCTGACCATGGGATGGAATCGGTCAATTCACATCCCGTCCCCGGCTCTCCCGTGGACAGTGCTGTGGATGGCGTTGAAGATCGCTCAGCCATATTTCTTAACGAACTGTTAACGCATGGCCGATCGGCTTCATCCCCGCAATTACCATCATCCACTTTTCGAGGTCCTGCGGCTCTCCCGTTCCCCGTGGGTCGGCGCCTCGATTGTGGATGAGGAGGATTGGCTGTAATCCACCCCCAAACTGAATCAAAAAGAAGATTCTATAGGATTCTTAGAGTTAGCCCGGTGAACGAAAAACTCTCCGCCTCTCCCAACAGTCGATTGCGCCGGGTCCTCGACGGAACCATCTCCGACCCGCCGCCGATCTGGCTGATGCGGCAGGCGGGACGCTATCTCCCCGAATATCGCGAGCTGCGGGCGAAAGCCGGTTCGTTCCTTGATCTTTGTCTCGATCCGGCTCGCGCCGCGGAAGTCACCCTGCAGCCGATTAGGCGGTTCGGGCTCGATGCGGCGATCATCTTCTCGGACATCCTGATGGTCCCCTATGCCTTCGGGCGAAAGCTCGCTTTCGTCCAGGGTGAGGGACCGCAGCTCGAACCGGTCGATGCTGAGGCAATCGCCCGCCTCGACGTCACACCGGTGGCCGAGCGGCTTGCACCGCTTTTCGAGGCGATCGAACGGGTCGATGACCTGCTGGAGGACGACCGTGCGCTCATCGGCTTCTGCGGGGCGCCGTGGACGGTTGCGACCTATATGGTCGCTGGCCACGGCACGCCCGACCAGGGGCCGGCGCGGCTGATGGCGGCGCGGGAGCCCGTGCTGTTCCAGACGCTGATCGACCGGCTGGTCGAGGCCTCGGTGATCTCGCTTCTCGGCCAGATCAGGGCCGGCGCCGATGTCGTCCAGATATTCGACAGCTGGGCCGGCATCCTCAACGACGAGGATTTCGACCGCTGGTCGATCGCGCCGACCGCGGCGATCGTCCGCGCGGTGCGCGAGAAGGCGCATGCGATCCGTATCATCGGTTTTCCGAAGAGCGCTGGGCTTCGTCTCGAGCGCTATGTCGCGGAGACCGGGGTCGATGCGGTCGGGATCGACTGGACGGTGCCGCTCGATTACGCCCGCGACAGGCTCCAGCCGCATGCGGCGGTCCAGGGTAATCTCGATCCGCTGGTGCTTGTCGCCGGCGGCGAAGCGCTCGACCGCAATGTCGATGCAATCCTCGCGGCGTTGCGCGGCGGGCGGTTCATCTTCAATCTCGGCCATGGAATCGTCCCGGAGACGCCGATCGCCCATGTCGAGCGGCTGATCGGCCGGGTGAGGAAAGGCTGACCATTCATGCAGGCTGACGTCCGGACCCGGATCCTGCGCATTGTCGTTGCGCTTGCGATCGTCGCGATCGTCTTCGCGCTGCTGGTATGGTGGCAGCCTTCGGGCCTCTACCTGTGGATCAAGGCGATCCACATCATCGCGGTGATCGCCTGGATGGCGGGGATGCTCTACCTGCCGCGGCTTTTCGTCTATCACACGACGGCCGAACCGGGCTCGGTCCAGTCCGAGACCTTCAAGGTGATGGAACGGCGGCTCCTCCGCGGGATCATCAATCCGGCGATGGTGACGACCTGGGCGCTCGGCCTCTGGCTCGCCTGGGACGGCAGCTGGTTCCAGAGCCCGTGGTTCCACGCCAAGCTGCTGCTTGTCCTGATCCTGACCGGCATGCATGGCTTTTTCACGCGGTGGGTGCGGGACTTTGCCGCGGATCGCAATACGCGAAGCCAGCGCTTCTACCGGATCGTCAACGAAGTGCCGACGCTGCTGATGATCGCCATCGTCATCCTGGTCGTCGTCAAACCGTTCTGAGGCGTCGCAAAGTTCTTGCCGTCCCGATACGGAACGATTATCTTGGTTTAACCGCACGAAAAAGCAGACGGGCTTTGGCGATCGTTTGGGACCGTCACAAGGCCGTGCCGAAGACGTACCTTCGTTCCGGCTGATTGCTCTGCATCCCCTCCCCTTATTGCCCGATTATCCCTCACTCCAAGAGACGCGTGTATTAATGCCAGAAATGAAATTGAAGGACCTCAAGGCGAAGTCGCCTGTCGAGCTTCTGGCCTTCGCCGAGGAGCTGGAAGTCGAGAATGCCAGCGTGCTCCGCAAGCAGGAGCTGATGTTCGCGATCCTCAAGGA
>JAGRKY010000334.1 GCA_020442095.1 Bauldia sp. | reverse complement strand
CAAGGCCGATGCCGGTGTTGCCGCTTGTCGCCTCGATGACGGTCTGGCCGGGCTTCAGCGAACCGTCACGCTCCGCCGCCTCGATGACACCCAGGGCCAGCCGGTCCTTGACCGATCCCATCGGATTGAAGGCTTCGATCTTGACGAAGAGATCGATCCCTTCCGGTGCAAGCTTGTTGATCCTGACGACGGGCGTGTTGCCGACGGTGGCGAGAATGTCCGAATAGATGCCGCTCATTGTTCACGCTCCCTTGACGAAAGACGTGCGGGGCAAGGAGGCCATGCTCCAGCCCTGACATTGAGACGGTACAACGAGCGGTCAGGTCAGGTCGACCGTAACATCGGTGGACCATGCCGGAAGGCCGGTCCCGGGGAGGGGGCTGCCCTCGCTCCCCGGATATCCCGATTCTCCCGTCCGGTCAGTTCGAGTGCCACCAGCGGCCGTCGAGCACGATACCGCTTGCCACGATCTTCTGGTCGCCGGTCAGCACCTCGCCGACGACGTCATAGTAGTCGAAGCGGCCTTCCTCGACGGTGTAGATCGTCGCGTCGCCGAGCGCGCCCGGACGCAGCGTGCCGAGGTCGTCGCGCAGCATGACCTGCGCCGCGTTGACCGTCGAGGCGCGGATGACCTCTTCGAGCGGGACGCCGAGGCAGAGGAATTTCGACATCGTCACCGCCTGGTCGATCGCCGGCCCTTCGAGGCAGAGCTTGTGGAGGTCGGAGGAGATGGTGTCGGGCATGAAGCCGCCGGCGAGCATCGCCCGCGCGGTCGAGAAGGCGAAGGAGCCCATGCCGTGGCCGATGTCGAAGCGGATGCCGCGCTTCCGCGCCTCGATCACCGAATCCTTCACCGCGCCCTGGCCGGTGACCGGGCTGTTGGGGAAGGGGCGGAAGCAATGGGTCAGGACGTCGCCCGGCCGCAGCTTGGAGAGGACCTCGTCATAGGTGGGGGGCGGCTCGTCGATATGCGCCATCAGCGGCATGCTCACCTCCTCGGCGAGCTGCAGGGCGATGTCGAGCGGCGCGATGCCGGAGTCGCCGCTGGCATGGCGGCCGACACGGACCTTGATGCCGACGAGGACGTCGCGGTTCTCCTCGACGACCTCGAGCGCGTCGGCGGGTGCCATCAGGCGCATGTCGTCGCTTTCGCCGACCATGATGCGCCTGGAGAAAGCGTAGATGCCGGCGAAGGAGATATGGAGATAGGCGAGGATCCGCGACTCGCTCGGCTCGATGACGTGCTTGCGGAAGCCGGCGAAATTGCCCGCGCCGGCGCTGCCGGCATCGACCGAGGTGGTGACGCCGCTGGTCCGGGCGACCGCGTCGGCATCGATGCCGAGCGAGGTTCCGCCCCAATAGACGTGGGTATGGAGATCGATGAAGCCCGGCGAGACGATCTTGCCCGACACGTCGCGGACGTCGGTTCCGGCATCCGGAGCGAGGTCGTCGCCGATCGCGGCCACGCGGCCGTTCGCGAAGGCAATATCGGTCTTTTTGTCGAGATCCTGTGAGGGGTCCAGGATCCGGCCATTCTTGAGAATCAGGTCATAGGGCATTTAATTGACTCGCCTTGAGCTTCTACACTCCCCCATGATATCCACTCGCCGACGGACTTGCATGTCGGATTGTTCGGGCAGCCCCGCGTTCTTTCCGCGCTGGTCTGCCCTGGAGTTGCATCTGACGTGACGCCTGCGCGCGCATGACCATTTTTCTCCACATCGGAAGCCACAAGACCGGGACGACCGCGGTCCAGCGGTTCGCCGCCTCGCATCGCGCCGTCCTGCGCGGGCGCGGGCTGTGGTACCCGTCCTACGAGGAGATCGGCCTCTCCGGGCACTATGCGCACCATCATTTCGCCCATGCGATCGCCGACGTGGCGCGGGGCAGGTTCGGCATCGAGGACGCCACGCGCTTCGCGGAGGCGGTGCGGCGCGGACGGAAGAAGGGCGAGATCGTCCTGATCAGCGCCGAGCCGATCTATCGCCACGTTCTCAAGGGGCCGGACGACTACTGGGCGCGGCGCGATGCCTATATCGCCCGGCTGAGGGACGTCCTCGGCGCCGACGGCGTCACGGTGCTCGCCGTGTTCCGGCGCCAGGACGGATTTGCCCGCTCGCTTTACCAGGAGAAGATCAAGTCGCGGAAATACGCGGCGCGGTTTCGCCAGTTCCTCGTCGAGCAGCGCCACGAGTTCGAGTATCACCGGCAGCTTTCGGTCTTCGCCAGGGTCTTCGACACGGTCGACCTGCTGGTCTACGAGGACCTGCGGCAGCGCGGGCTGATCGACGCCTTCTTCGCCCATCTCGGCGTCGACGTTTCCGATCTCGACCGCGGCCCGGCCGAGAACCGTTCGCTGCCGATCGAGCTCGTCGAGTACAAACGCCTGCTCAACGCCACCAAGGCGGGCAAGGACAAGCTCGAGCATGTCGCCGACCTGCTCGACAAGCGCGCGGCGAAGGGCGGCCTGGTCGATCACGTCGACTGGATATCGCGGCAGGACATGGAGACCTTCTGCGCTTCCTTCGCGGCGGAGAACGAGATGCTGCGGCGCGATTTCGCCAGCGACCATCCGGCGCCGTTATTCCCGTCGCTCGAAGCAAGCCCGATCGCCGATCTCGACGAATATGAGGGCATGTCGGTGCATCGCTTCGCGGAACTCACCGCGGAAATCCTCCTGTGACGGCGGTGGCGGCAAGCCACGGTCACGACGGCGGCGATCCCGGTCGTTTCGGCGCCACGCGGACCCGGGTGGCCATGGTCATCGCCAACCTGGTCAACCGCAGCGGCGGCGCCGAGCGCATCTTCATCGAACTCGCCAACATGCTGGTGGCGCGCGGCTACGAGGTCACCTGCCTGCATTTCGAGGAGGAGGAGGGGAGGCCCTTCTATCCGCTCGACCGGCGGGTCGAGCTGATCAACGTCTTCCCGCGCTTCAAGTCCGAGCGCCGCTGGCCGTGGAACATGCTGAACTCGAAGCGGCTGCCGGACCGCGTACGGCGGCCGGCCGAGTGGCATCTCAAGAAGGACCCGGTCATCCACCTGCTGCGGGACTATTTCAGCCATTCGCGGCCCGATGTGGCGATCAGCTTCCTGCCGCCGGCCAATACGGTGGCGCTGCTCGCCAGCGTCGGGACCGGGGTCAAGGTGATCCCGACCAACCACAACGTCCCGGCGCGCGACTATCTCGATCCCGGGCGGTGGAGCACCAATCCGCACGACCGGACGCTGCGGCTGAAGGCGCTGCGGCATGCCGCGGCGATCCACGTCCTGTTTCCGGATTTCGGCAAGTGGTTCCCCGACGCGCTCCAGTCGAAGATCGTGGTGATCCCGAACTACGTGTCCGGCGAGGTGCTCCGCCACCAGCCGGGCGAGCGCGAGAAGCTGATCCTCGGGGTCGGGCGGCTGGCGCCGGTGAAGAAATTCATGACGCTGCTCGATGCCTGGGCGCTGCTTGCCCCGCGGCATCCCGACTGGCGGGTGGTGATCTATGGCGACGGACCGCAGCGGAAGGCGCTCGAGGGCCGAATCGCCGAACTCGGGCTCGGGGACTCCTTCCTGCTCGGCGGTTCGCGGTCCGACATGGGCGAGGCCTATGCCCATGCCGCGATCCTCTGCCATCCGGCCGAGTTCGAAGGCTTCGGTCTTGCTCCGGCGGAAGCGCTGGCGCTAAAGATGCCGGTCGTCGCCTTCGCCGACTGTCCGGGCGTCAACCAGTTCGTCGCCGATGGCGTCAACGGCCTGATGGTCGACCGGGCCGGCGGGGCGGAGGCTCTTGCCGCTGCCCTCGAGCGTCTGATTGTCGACGGGGATCTGCGGCGGCGGCTGGGCGACAACGGTCCGGCCAGCGTCGCGGCCTTCACTGAGGAGCATTTTGCCGATGCCTGGGTCGAGCTCATTGAACGCTGTCTCGGCCGGCGGTGAGACGCTTCCTGCGATCGACGTGCTGGTGCCGCATTACGAAGCGGTCGACGCGCTCGCGCTGACCCTGGCGTCGATCGACGCCCAGGCCTATGGCGGGCGGCTGCGGGTGGTGGTCGCCGACGACGGTTCCTCGCCGGAGACGCTCGCGCGGCTGCACGGGCTGCTCGATGCGCGCGAACGGCCGGTCGTCGTGCTGGAGAACGGCGTCAATCGCGGCCGGCCCTATACCCGCAACGTGCTGCTCGATGCGACCGAGAGCCCGTTCACCGCGTGGCTCGATGCCGGCGACGAGTGGTATCCGAGAAAGACCGCGCTGCAGGTCGAGAAGGCTCTCGCGCTCGGCGGCGCGGAAAGCGCCGCGCCGTTCTGGATCACCTGCAATTTCGACTGGAAGTGGTCGGGCAACGAGGCGTCGCAGCGCCGCCAGGCGGTCGACCAGGACCAGGTGATGGGGCTTCTGAGGGGCAAGGACCTTCGCGCCTATCTCTGGACGATCCTCGGCCCGACGCGGACCTTCCGCGACGTCGGCTGGTTCGACGAGAAGCTCCCCCGGCTCCAGGATCTCGACTTCTTCCTGCGCTTCCTGATCAAGGGCGGCATGCTCCACATGCCGGCGACCGACGAGAGCCTCTGCGTCTATCACAAGTCGGATATCG
>JAGRKY010000333.1 GCA_020442095.1 Bauldia sp. | reverse complement strand
TGCGGCCGGCCGCTGTCGGTCGGCATCGTGTCGGCTTTCGTCTCCCCGGACAGCATTTCGATCCGGTCGGTCTCGATCAGTGCATTGAGGACGAAGGCCGTGCCGGTCTGGCGCTGGCAGTCGCGGCAGTGGCAGCAATGGACGAACATCGGGTCGGATGAGAGACGGTACCGCAACGCACCGCAGGCGCATCCGCCCTCATGAGGCGCAGCCATCGGGTCCTCCAGTCAAGGTTCGGACCCCCGATAGTAGCACCGTCGCTTCTCCCGTTCACTCCTGGGAGAGATTGTCGGGATTGATGTCGTAGGCCGGGCCGACGGTGAGCGGCTTCTTCGGCAGGACCGACTGGTCGACGTCCGACTTGATTTCGTAGTCGACGGTCTGCAGCGCCTTACCTTCGGGATCGAGCACCCGGACGGTGACGTGATAGGGCTTGTCGGCGACGACCCCCTCGAGCGGCGGCGTCGTGAAGGAGTAGCGCTTGCGATCCGGCGTCACAGCCTTGGCGACCACGATCGGCGGTCCGCCGGCGGGATTGTCGAAGGTGGCCTCGAGCTTGCCGCCGTCGGGGAGGGTGCGCTGCGGCTCGGCGACGACGCCGGCGGTCGCCTCGGCGATCCGGTAGTTGAAGATGAAGCCGCCGCCGCCGACCTTCACATAGTCTCCCGACTCTTCCGAGCAGGCCGACAGCGAGACGAGGGCGAGGGCTGCGATGCCGAGGGTCCAGGCACGGGTATTGGACATCGGATGGGTCTCCCTTCGGAGCGAATGGTTGCCGGCAAGACTAGGCCGGGAATCACCGCGGCGATAGCACCCTGAGTCTGCGGGGGCCTTGCCGTGGGGCGCTCGCGGCGCATATGCCCGGCCGTTGAGGCGGGGGACGAAGCGTGCAACGCTTCGTTGATCACTGCCGGGCGACGCTGCGCCGACCGCCCGGCCTCAAGGATCGGATATGCCAATGACGCAGCATGCATTCCTCGAGCGGGCCATCGCCCAGGGGCGCGGCACCACGCCGGCCGACCTGGTGATCAAGGGCGTCGGACTGCTCGACATCATCTCCGGCGGCGTCACCACGACGGACATCGCGATCTGCGGCGATCGCATCGTCGGGACCTACGAGGATTACAGCGGCGCGCGGGAGATCGACGGCAGGGGGCTCTTCGCCGTTCCCGGCTTCATCGATACGCATCTCCATATCGAATCCTCCCTCGTGACCCCGGCCGAGTTCGACCGCTGCGTCCTGCCGCATGGCGTCACCACGGCGATCTGCGACCCGCATGAGATCGCTAACGTCCTCGGCGTCGAGGGCATCCGCTATTTTCTCGCTTCCGCCGAGGCGACGATCATGGACCTGCGCGTCCAGCTTTCGTCCTGCGTGCCGTCTTCCGCCTTCGAGACCGCCGGCGCGCGGCTGCTCGCCGAGGATCTGCTGCCCTTCCGCGATCATCCCAAGGTGATCGGTCTTGCCGAATTCATGAACTTCCCCGGAGTGCTGGCCGCCGATCCGGAGGTACTCGACAAGCTCGCGCCGTTCCAGGACGGCCATATCGACGGCCATGCGCCGTTGCTGCGCGGTGCCGACCTCAACGGCTATCTCGCCGCGCGGATTACCACCGACCATGAGACGACGACGGCCGACGAGGCACGCGAGAAGCTAAGGAAGGGGATGACGATCCTCATCCGCGAAGGCTCCGTGTCGAAGGACCTTCACGCGCTCGCCGAGGTGCTCGACGAGAATACATCGAGCTTCATGTGCCTCTGCACCGACGACCGCAATCCGCTCGACATCGCCGAGCAGGGGCATCTCGACTACATGATCCGGACCCTGATCGGGCTCGGCCGGCCGCTCCACCACGTCTATCGTGCGGCGAGCTGGTCGGCCGCCCGCGCCTTCGGCCTCCGCGACCGCGGCATGATCGCGCCTGGCCGCCGCGCCGATATCGTTCTGGTCGAGGACCTCGCCGCCTGTTCGGTGCATACCGTCATTTCGGCCGGGCGCCTCGTCGAGCCGGCGATTTTCGACGGCCGGCCGCAGATCGCGCCGGTCGGCCTCGACAGCGTGAAGGCCGAGCCGGTCTCGGCCGCCGACTTCGAGATCGCCGGCGGCCCCGCCGAGCTCCCGGTGATCGGCGTCGAGGCCGGCCTGATCATCACCCAGCACCGGACGATGGCCGTCCCGTCCAGGGGCAATGTCCGCCTCGCCGATGCCGCCAACGACATCGCCAAGGTCGCCGTGGTGGCGCGTCACGGCCTCAACCGCAACATCGGCCGGGGCTTCGTCACCGGCTTCGGCCTGAAACAGGGCGCGATCGCCTCGTCGGTCGCCCACGACGCCCACAATATCTGCGTCATCGGCATCGACGACGCCGACATGGCGGTCGCGGTCAACCGGCTGATCGCAATGAAAGGTGGATTCGTCGTTGCCTCAGGCGGCGAAGTGCTTGCGGAGCTTCCGCTTCCGCTCGCTGGCCTGATGAGCCTCGGGTCGTTCGAGTCGGTCCGCGCTGGCCTCGCGCCGCTCCGCAGCGCGGCGCGTAGTCTCGGATGCACGCTGGAGGAACCATTCCTCCAGGTCGCGTTCCTTGCGCTCCCGGTCATCCCGCATCTTAAGATCACCGACTTCGGCCTGTTCGATGTCGATCGCTTCGCCATCGTTGACGAGAGCTGAAGCCGGACGGTTGTCCTGGGAAAGGCCGGTCCGCGGCTCGTCGACACGCACCCGGATCTCCTCGCCGCGGAATGCGAAATAGGCGAGGAGGAGCAGGCTCGCGGCGATGGTAACGGGCAGCGCA
Organism: Bauldia sp.; assembly: GCA_020442095.1. The sequence goes on along the minus strand of JAGRKY010000333.1, from coordinate 41 downwards.
TTCGGGCCGAAGAGATCGATCAGATAGCCGATCGGCGTCGC
>JAGRKY010000332.1 GCA_020442095.1 Bauldia sp. | reverse complement strand
TCGCTCGGCATCGGCAATATCGGCGCCGAGCTCTATCGCCTGGCGATGCCCTTCGACATGAAATACATCGCCCATGATCCCTATGCCGACAAGGCGGTCGCCGCCGAGCTCGGCATCGAGCTCGTCGGCCTGGAGGAGCTCTTCCGTCGCGCGGACGTCCTTTCGGTGAGCTGTCCGCTGAGCGAGGCGACGCGGCACATCGTCAATGCCAAGCATCTCGCGCTGATGAAGCCCACCGCCTATCTGATCAACACCGCGCGCGGTCCGATCGTCGACCAGAAGGCGCTGACCAGGGTCCTCCAGGAAGGACGGATCGCGGGCGCCGGCCTCGACGTGCTCGAAACCGAGCCGCCGGATGCCGACGATCCGATCCTGAAGCTCGACAACGTCCTGCTCGCGCCGCACGCGCTTTGCTGGACGGACCAGTGCTTTGCCGGCAACGGCGCCGCCGATGTCAGGGCAGTGCTCGACGTGATGCATGGTCGCGAACCGCGGGGCGTCGTCAATCGCGACATCCTCGCGACCGAGGGTTGGAAGAGGCGGCTCGCCGACTATGGCAGCCGTTTCGGAAGTTGAGGAGAATCGGTGACTTCCGGCCGGCGGAAGATCGGAAGGATGGTTCGGCAACCGGCGGAGGCTCGCAGACGCGGGATGCGTATGGCTTGGGTTTGGGTTGCATTTGACAGATGGGAGGCTCGGCCCGTTAGATCGGGCCAAGCGACGCAGGGAGGGACCACACAGGTCCTATTTCGAGGAACGACCATGGTCCGCGCAAGGACCGGTCGCTAAAGGGAGGAACAGCGACGATGGATGACAGGGAAAGACGTGATTTCGAGGCGGGCCTCAGCGAAGAGGTCGATGCCTGGCTGCGGGGAGAACCGACCCGCCGCGACTTCATCAAGCGTTTCGGTCAGGCGACCGGCATGCTCGCCATATCCGGATCGGCGCTTTCGCCGTTCGTGAACTCCGCTCTCGCGCAAGCCAAGATGGAGCTCGAGAACCCGGACACGCCGCTCGGCAAGGCCCAGTTGGCCGCCTACAAGGCCTCCACTGAAGGGCCGATGGATGGCTCGGCCTATCGGGCTGTCGAAGCCGCCAAGCAATTCGCCGGCGCGAACCTCAACATGACCTACGAGGCGGGCCTGCAGGCGCTCGATCCGCGCAACTTCTCCGGTCCGCTCTGGGACGAGCTGACCGGCATCAAGTCGACGGTGGTCGAGCTGCCGCCGCCGGACATGTACTCGAAGCCGATCGCCGAGCATATCGCCGGCTCCGGCGCCTATGACGTCCTCGACCTGCAGCCGCAGTGGACTCCGGCGCTCGCCGACGGTGGCGTGATTGCCCCGCTCGACGACTTCATCGCCAAGTACATGAACATGGCGGATCTCGACGACTATCATCCGCTCTACAAGGCCCTGCCCACCTACAAGGGCAAGATCTGGGGCTTCTTCGATGACGGCGACATGTTCGCCCTCTACTACCGCAAGGACATCTTCGATGATCCGAAGCTGAGGGAGGCTTACCAGGCCAAGTTCGACAAGCCGCTCGAAGTGCCGAAGAGCTGGGAGGATTACGTCCAGGTCGCCCAGTTCATCACCGACCAGATGGCGCCGAATGTCTATGGTGCGGGACACTTCCGCAAGGCGGCATCGCCCGGCAACCAGTTCGACTTCATGCAGCAATACCGGTCGAATGGCGGCGTCTTCTTCGACGAGAATATGAAGGCGGCGCTGGCCTCGGATGCCGGCGTCAAGACGCTGGAGAACATGAAGGCTGCGAATGCGGCGTCGATTCCGGGCAACGACGAGCTTGACGCGGTGTCGTTGTGGGTCGCCTGGCTGCAGGGCAAGGTCGCGATGATCTATTCGTGGCCGCCGACCGGTCGCATGAGCGCCGGTTACTCGCAGAGCGACAAGGCGATCAGCTTCATCCCGCAGTCCTCGATCGCGGGGAAGGTGGGTTATGCGATCGTTCCCGGCGGGCATCCGGAGCACGCCTTCGGGTTCAACAAGGCGAT
>JAGRKY010000331.1 GCA_020442095.1 Bauldia sp. | reverse complement strand
ATGGCTGGTGAGGATCGTCTCGCTGACGTCGACGCCCGGCTCGACCGCGACGTCGAACTTGGCGATGCGCGGCAGGGCCCGCGCCGCGAAGAGCTGGGCGACGAGCTCGCGGGTCAGGGTCTCCGGATAGCCGGTTCCGGTCGCGGCCACCGTCACATAGGGCATGCTGAAGCCTTCCGGCCCCCAGTCCTGCGGCCTGAAGCGCCGTAGCGTGCCGGTCCATTCGCCGTTGACCCGGGTGAGCTTGCGCGTCCACAGGTCGTTCAGCACCCAGGGCGCGTCGGCCGGGCGCGCATTGCCGTCCGAGGGGACCTCGACGATGATCTCGATCGAGGGCTCGACGCCGCCGGTGCTGTGGGCGGTGTGCAGCCGGACCCGCGACGGGGTCTCGTCGCGCCAGAGAATCTCCCCGTCGTTCCGGTCGACCAGGAAGAGGCAGATACGCGGATCGATCGCCGGTCCGGGACGCGGCTGGCTGCAATCGCCCGCCGATGCCTGAACGGCGATGTAGCGGCCGTCGACCGTGACGACCGCATCCTCGACGTCGCCGAGACCGTCAAACGGCGTCCGCGTCCCCTCCGCATCGACGGCGATCAGTTCTCCGTCGACGACAGCGTAGAGAACATCGTCAACAACCCCGGCGAACTTCGTCTTGTCGACGCCGATCTTCGGCTCGGCCAGCTCGAGATCGATGACCCTCGACCATTTCGACCAGTCGTCGCTGTCGCGGTCGAGGATCATCACCCGGGGAACGCTGTTGGTCCCGTCGGTCGCCGCGGCGAGATAGACGACATAGAGCCTCTCGCCGACCGGGTCGTAGCCGATGTCGTCGATCTCCTCGACCTGGCCTTCCGACCCGTCGGTGAGGCGTACGAAGTCCCCGCGCTCGCCGAAGGCGGCCCACAGGTTTCCGTCGCTGGTCGCGATGGCGCCGACCGGAATGTCGGGGCCGATCAGTGCGGCCGCGACCGGTGTCTTCTCGTAGGCGGCGGGCGAGTCCGGCATCGGGTAGCGGGCGATCACCCGGCCGAGCAGGTCGATGATCCGGAAATAGGGAATCTGGTTATCGACATCGGACCAGTTGATGACGATCGAAAGCCCCGACGTGCCCTCCCTGGTCCAGCGGCTGACGTCGCCCCAATCCGGCAGGCTCGTCTCCGGGATGGTGACATTGGCGAGCGTCGCCTGGAAGGCGAAGGCCGGGCGGAGCAGCTCGACGGTGGCGAGGTTCTCGACCGTCGCGTCGCTGGAATCGCTGACATAGGCGGCCTCGGCCGCGCGCGACAACAGGCTGCCGGCGGTCGGGATGGCGCTGGTCGACTGCTCGACGCCGACATGGAAGGTGCCGATGCGGCCGGCGAATTGCTGGGCGATCAGCTTTGCATTGGCGCGCGAGGCTTCTTCCTGGGCGAGCCGCGCCTCGGCCGCCGATTGCGCCGCCTCCTGCGCCTTCTGTTCGGCGACGACGCGCAGGCGCTCGGCCTCTGCCTTTTCCTGCTGGGCGATCGCCGCCTGTTCCTCGGCGCGCTGGCGCTGCCGCTCGGCCTCCTGGCGCTGGTCCTCGGCGAGCAGCCGCTGGCGCTCGGCTTCCTGACGCTGCTCGTCGGCGATATCCGCCTGCTCGGTGGCGATGGTCGCCTGCTGGTTGGCCTCGCGCCACAGATAGACCGCTGCGCCGGCACCGACCGCGGCCAGCACGACGGCGGCGGCAAGCGCGCCGCTCAGCCGCTTGAAGCGTCCGCCGGTCCGCGCCGCTTCCTCGGCCTCGATCAGCTTGCGCTGGTCCTCCTCGTCGCGCGCCTTCTGCTCGGCCTCGGCGGTCTGGCTGTCCTCGAGGAACTTCTTCGCTTCCTCGAAATTATTGCCGTAGCGCGCTGCCCAGGGCTCGGTCGGATTGGTGCGCTTCCACCAGGCGACCAGGTTGTCGAGATCGAGCCCGGTGAGCAGGCCGCCGGTGCCGGCGTTGAACCGCTCGGCGCGCGACAGGAGCTGGTTCCAGGCGTCGGCCGACAGGGCCTCGTCGTCGAGGCATCTGGAGAGGCGCCGCCACTGGCGAATCAGGCTCTCGTGCGAGATGTCGATGATGGTGTCGTCGTGGATCGCCTCCGGCGTCTCGGGCGTCAGGAAATTGACGCCCGGAACGCGAAACGCGTCGAGCACCGCGGCAACCGATTCACGCCGTCCCCCCGCCAGCTCGACCAGCTCCGCGAAGCGCGTCGGCCGGCGCACCGCGTCGATCACCGTCCGGCCGGTGACGAGGCTGCGGAACACCGTGTCGATCACGTCGGCATGGGCGGGATCGATTCCAGCCGCAACCTCGTCGGCATGACGGTCGAGCGCACCGCCGAGGTGGCCGGCGTCCTCGTAGTCGGCGAGGGTGAGGACGATGTTCTCCTCGTTGCGCGACCGTGCCCGCTGCCAGAGCAGATTGAGCACGTGCTGCATGAGGGGGAGCTGGTCGGCGCGCCGGCCGAGCCGCCGCCGCTGGTCGGCGCCACCTCCGGCCTCCCAGGGCGCGAAGTCGGTAAGGTCGTTGAGGAGGCGGTTGACCAGCGCCTCCTCGATCTCGAAGCCGCAGACCCCGGCCGGCCCGTCGATCGCCTGGCGGCATTCCTCGCGGGTCATGCGCGGGGTGAGGTAAAGGCCGCGGTTGATGAATTCCGGCAGCGCCTCGATCAGCGTGCACGCGCCGAGATATTCCGAGCGCATGGTGATGACGACATAGAGCGGCAGCCGGGTCTCGCGCGCCGCCTCGATCAGCAGGGCGACAAAGGCCTCGGCTTCCTCGCGGCCGGAATAGTCCTCGTAGCGGAACAGTTCCTCGAACTGGTCGACGAGGACGAGCAGGTTGGCGCCGTCGGGCAGATGCCCGGCCTCGTACCATTCGACCAGCGAACGGGGGCCGCGGCGCAGGAAGGAGGAGAGGATCTCGATCTCGCCCTCGTCGGGCTCCTCGACGCCCTGCAGCCCGAGCATCGCGACGGCGAGCGAACGGATCGGATGGCCGCGCGGACGCAGGTCGGCGATCTGCCAGTCGGAGCCGGCCGAGGCAAGGAAGCCGAGCTCCAGCGCATTGAGAAGGCCGGTCCGCACCAGGGACGACTTGCCGCTGC
>JAGRKY010000330.1 GCA_020442095.1 Bauldia sp. | reverse complement strand
GACCTTCGACAAGATGCCGTCCGAGAACGAGATGTTCTACGGCATCATCCAGCGCGGCCTCGACAAGTGGAACGCGTCCTTCTTCTGCGGCTCGGCCGCCGTCCTGCGGCGCACCGCGCTCGCCGTAACCGGCGGTTTCTCGGGCATCAGCATCACCGAGGATTGCGAGACGGCGCTCGAGCTCCACGGCAAGGGCTATACCAGCATCTATGTCGACAAGCCGCTGATCGCCGGCCTCCAGCCCACCACCTTCGCCAGCTTCATCGGCCAGCGGACGCGGTGGGCCCAGGGCATGATGCAGATCCTGCGCTTCCGCTTCCCGCCTCTCAAGCGTGGGCTCCACCTGTCACAGCGCTTCGCCTACATGTCGAGCACGCTGTTCTGGCTGTTCCCGATCTCGCGCATGACCTTCCTGATCTCGCCCCTCTTCTATCTCTTCTTCGGGGCCGAGATCTTCGTCGCGTCGGGTGGCGAATTCGCCGCCTATACGCTGATGTACATGATCGTCAACCTGGTGATGCAGAACTACCTCTACGGCCGCTACCGGTGGCCGTGGATCTCCGAGCTCTACGAGCTGATCCAGTCCGTCTACCTGCTACCGGCGCTGATCTCGGTGGTGATGAATCCGCGCAAGCCCACCTTCAAGGTCACCGCCAAGGACGAGAAGCTCGACCGGAACTACATTTCGGAACTCGGAGGCCCCTTCTACATCATCTTCGCGGTGCTGCTGCTCGGGGTCGCGATGACCGCCTGGCGGCTGATCTGGGAGCCCTACGAGGCCGACGTTGTCCTCGTCGTCGGCGCATGGAACATGCTCAATCTGCTGATGGTCGGCTGCGCCCTCGGCGTCGTTTCCGAACGGCGGAATCCGCAAAGCAGCCACCGCGTCGAGATCGTCAAGCGCTGTGACTTCCACTATGGCGACGAGGTGATCCCGGCATCGATCGAAGACGTTTCGATCGGCGGCGCCCGCATCAAGGTCCTCGCCAGCGCCATCCCGCATCTCGACAAGGCCCGCCTCTCGAGCATCAGCTTCGAACCCGCGTCGAAGATCGACGGCCATACGCTGCCGCTGTCGATCCGCAGCTCCGTCATGGAGGACAATGCGCTGGTCGTCGGCTGTCGCTTCATGCCGCAAAAGGCGAGTCATTTCCGGCTGATCGCCGATCTCCTCTTCGCCAACTCGCAGCAATGGAGCGACTTCCAGGAGTCGCGGCGGGTCAATATCGGGATCATCCGGGGAAGCCTCTGGTTCCTCAAGCTCTCGGTCGTCCAGACCGCCCGCGGCATGGTCTACCTGATGCGGCGGATCGGTGCGGTACGCGAGGGCGCGGCGCCTGCGCCTGCCGGAGCACCCGAATCCGCGGCCGCCGTCGAGGAGGCCGGACGATGAACCCGGCCCTTCGCGCCCGGCGCCTCCTGCTTGCTTCGGCCATCGCCTTCCCCACTCTGGCGATGGCCCAGACCCCCTTCGACATGTCGCCGGAGCGCAACGAGCAGCCGGCGACGGAGCAGCCGGCAAACAGGCAGCCGGCCGGCGGCGATGGCTTCGTCATGCCTTTCGACACGGTCCCGGACACTGGGGCGAAAGACGTCACCTCGAAGCCCGGTCCGGTGATCGTCCCCGAGACGCCGGCAGGGCCCGCTGCCCCGGTCGAACCGGCCGGACCCGCCGCGCCGATCCAGCCCGCAATGCCGGCCACACCCGTCGAGCCGCCCCCCCAGCCGAAGCCGGAGGAGCGATATGCCGGCGACGTCGACCGCTTCGTCCTGCCCTCGGTGAAGCTCCGTTTCGAAGGCGAGCTCGGCCGCAAGTCCTGGGGGGTAGCCCTCACCGCGACACAGGCCGAGCGCGCCAGACAACTTCTCATCACCCGCAACAGCTCGATCTACGTCGCGCCGGAAAGCTCCCGGCTGCGGATCAGCATCAACGACAAGCGGGTCTTCGACGGCCCGCTCGCCGCCAGCGGCGACGGGAAGCGGGACGTGATCGACCTTGCGCCCGGAGTCCTCAAGGCCGGTGTCAATGTCGTGACCTTCGACATCGTCCAGCGCCATCGCACCGATTGCACGATCGCATCGACCTACGAATTGTGGACCGATATCGAAAGCCCCGGCACCGGCTTCGTCTACGCGGACGAGGCGGCGGGCAACGATTTCACCACGCTCAACGACCTGCCTGCCGTCGGCTTCGCCGACGATGGCACGACGACGCTCCGGCTCGTTCTTCCCGGCGGCGACCGGATGCTTGCCCAGGCCGATCTCCTGCATCTCGTCCAGGCTATCGTTCTGCGCGGCAACTTCCGCCAGCAGGTCGTGAAGGTCGAGACGACCGCGCTCGAGGCGCCGCCTCCGGGCACGCTCCAGATCGCGGTCGGCACGGCAGGCGAACTCGCGACCCTTCCCCGCCTGCCCGACCAGGCGAAGACCGGACCGATGGTCGGCTTCATCCCGACCGACGGGGCGACGCCGACGCTGGTCATTTCCGGCCCCGACCAGGATGCCGTCAGGTCGGCGATCGACCGGATCGCCGGCACGGTGGCCCGTCCGCAGGGCATGATACCGACCGCCGTCGACACCACCCCCTGGCATCTTCCGATGGTGCCGATCCTGACCGGCCAGAGGCGCCTGAAATTCTCCGAGATGGCCGTCCCGACCGAGGAATTCACCGGCCGGCGGTCGCACGACGAATTCTACATCGCGCTTCCCAGCGATTTCTACGCCGAGGCCTATGGCGAAGCGACGATCTACCTCGACGCCGCCTATACCGGCGCGGTCAAGCCCGGCAGCCATATCGACGTCTATGTCAACGGCTACATCGCCGCCAACACGCCGCTGACCTCGCGCTCCGGCGACATCTTCCGGCACATGCCGATCAGCGTGGCGCTCACCCACTTCCGGCCCGGCGTCAACCGCGTCACCGTCGAAGCGGTGCTCTTCACCGATGCCGACATCGCCTGCGTGCCCGGCACGTCGGACAAGGGTCCCGCGCGCTTCGCGCTCTTCGACACCAGCGAATTCGAGATGCCGGACTTCGCCCGGATCGGCCGCTGGCCCAACCTCGCCGCGCTGGCCGGCGCCGGCTCTCCCTATGATCAGGCGGTGGCCCCGGTCCAGATGATCCTCGGACGCGAGGACCCGCAGACCTACGCGGCGACGGCGACGTTGCTTGGGCGGCTGGCGGTCTCCTCCGACCGGGTCATCCCGGCCGTGATCGGCTCCAGCCAGGCGTCCTTCACCGCCCCGTCGATCTTCGTCGGAACGCTGAACCAGTTCCCCGCCACGGTCCTCGCCGAACTCGGCATCGACTCGGCGGCCCAGAATACCTGGACCGGCCAGTCGGCACGGGAAGTCACCGGGCTGCCCTTCGACTTCGATCCGCTGAAGACGCCGCCTGCGACCTTCGGCGAGACGGCCGGCACCGAAGGCGTCTACGACCGCTGGCAGACCGAGCTGGTCAATCCCTCCGGCGTCCGCGGCACCTGGCTCGACTTCGAGAACTGGCTCGAGCGCACCTTCGAGCTTTCCCTTTCCTCGCTTGCCCTCATGTCGTCGAGCGAGCAGCCCTTCTATCCGGAGAACCGGTCGACGCTGATCGTCGCCCAGTCGCCCGCTTCCGACGACCGCGCCTGGACGATGGTGGCGGCGCCCACCACCGAGGCGCTCGTCGACAGCGTCACCGAGATCACTTCCAGGGAATACTGGTCACTGGTCAGCGGCCGCATCTCGAGCTACGACGCGGCGAGCGGCCTGACGATCCTGCCCGCGGAGAACCAGCGCTTCATCTTCGACGGCGGCTTCTCCCTCCAGAATCTCCGCCTCGTCGCCGCCAACTGGCTGTCGATCAACATCGTCGGCTACGCCATCGCGCTCGTCCTGCTTTGCTCGATTCTCGGCATCGCCACCTCGGCCCTGCTGTCCAGGCTGGGGAGGCGATCGTGACGGCTCCGCTACTCGGCCGGCTGATCCTCGCGGCGGTCTCCATCGTGGCGCTGCCCGCTGCCGCTACGTCGGCCTCCACCCTCTCGGGCACGGTGAGCATGGCCGAGTGGACGGCCTATGCCGAGCAGTTCGTCAAGGAAGACGGGCGCGTCGTCGACAACGTCAATGGCGGCATCAGCCACAGCGAAAGCCAGGGCTACGGACTGCTGCTCGCCTATTCCGCCGGCGATCGCGCCGGGTTCGAGCGGATCTGGGGCTTCACCAGCAACGAGCTGCTCATCCGCAGCGACCGGCTCGCGGCGTGGAAGTGGGATGCCGCGGCCAAGCCCCATGTCGTCGATGTCAACAATGCCAGCGACGGCGACATTCTCATTGCCTATGCCCTCGGCCTTGCCGGCGAGGACTGGAAGGACCAGCGTTACACCGACGCGGCGCGCAAGCTCGCCCTGGCGATCGGCGACAACCTGCTGACCGACGCCAACAATCGCGTCGTCCTGCGTCCGGGTGCCGAAGGCTTCGGCCGCTCCGAGAACACGGGCACGCTCATCGTCAATGCCTCCTACTGGATCTTCGAAGCCTTTCCGACGCTCGAGAAGCTCGCACCGGACCATCCCTGGCAACAGCTCGCCTCCTCGGGCGCGGAGCTGATCAACGCGGCCCGCTTCGGGCCGGCGAAGCTCCCCTCCGACTGGATCGCGATCTCGGCCGAAGGATTGAGGCCGGCGCCGGACTTCCCCGCCGTCTACGGCTACAACGCCATACGCATTCCGCTCTATCTCCTGCGCGCGGGCGCGAAGGCCGGTCCCCTCCTCGACAATTTCGAGCAGGCGGCGCAGTCGCTCGGCCCGGCGATCGTCGACATCGCCTCCGGCCACGCGGTCGAGAAGCTGGCCGACCCCGGCTACCGGATGATCGATGCCGCGCTTGACTGCGCCTACGGGACGCCGATCCCGAAGGACCTGCTGCGTTTCGAGCCGACCGCCTATTATCCCTCGACCCTTCATCTGCTCGGGCTGTCCTACGTTCGCGAAAGGCAGCCGCAATGTCTGTGAAGACATTCGCCCAGCTCGTCGTGATTGCCGGGGTTGCCACCTGGATCGTGATGGACGCCCTGCTGCCGCCGACCGAGGCCGAGTACGACCGGATGACCACCGGCGCCGTCGACGCGCCGGCCCCGTTTTCCCCGGCCGGCGATCCGGGGCCGCTGGTCATCACCCAGGCGGCGCCGGAGGTGGCGCCGATCGACACCCAGCTCACCGCCCCCGCCGCGGTCGCACCGAAGCCGGCGCAACGCAACGACGCGGAAGTCGACGAATCCGCGTTGCGCTATTTCGCCCGCCAGGGCGATACCCGGCGGCTCGAAGCGGAAATCGCGCGGCTCAAGGCCGTCCATCCCGGCTGGCAGCCGCCGGACGATCCCCTGGCGCCGATCGACTATACCGACCACGATCTCGATCGCATGTGGCAGCTCTTCTCCGAAGGGCGGTACGCCGACGTCCGGGCGGCGATCGCCGATCGTCGCAAGAAGGAGCCGCAATGGGATCCGCCGGATGCCCTCACCCAGCTGCTCGACCAGGCCGACACCCGGATCAAGCTCACCAACGCCTCCGACGCCAAGCAGTGGGACGCCGTCGTCGACATCGCCGCCAGCGAGCCGAGCCTCCTCACCTGCGATTACGTCGACGTTCTCTGGCGGGTGGCCGAAGCCTTCGCCAGGACCAGCCGGCCGAGCCGGGCAAAGGATGCCTATGGCTACATCCTGACCAACTGCGGAAATCCGCAGGAAAGGCTGGCGACGATCCGCAAGGCCGTCGCGCTGCTGCCTGAGAAGGATTCCGACGCCCTCTTCACCTTCGAGCGCGGCGGCGAATTCGCAGCCGCCCGCGACGACCAGATCCGCAGGCGGGTCGGCAAGATCGCCGAGACGGCGGAAGGCTTCGCCGACCCCGCCGATCTCAGCCGTCTCGAGGAACTCGCCAAGGCGGCCGCCGATACCGGCGATCCGGCGCTGCTCGGATGGTATTACTACCGCCGCGGCGAGCCGGGTGTCGCCGTCGACTGGTTCACCGATGCCCGCGACCGCGCGCCCGAGAGCGCCAAGGTGGCGGAGGGCTACGAGCTCTCCCTCAACGAGCTTGAGCGCTTCGCCGAGGCCGAGGATTTCGGCTTCGAATGGGCCAGCGCCTCCGAGGACAATCTCGCCGCCTATCTCGGCTCGGTGGTCGGGCTCCTCTCGCTCGACCCGCCGGCCAAGGTGACGGAATCGACCCTCCAGCGGATCGTCTCGATCGTCGTCAAGGCGCGCGACCCCGCCGCCGGCGAGCAGCTCGGCTGGTATGCCTACAACCTCGGCCAGATCAAGACCTCGATGAAATGGTTCGAGACCGTCCTGAAGTGGGATCCCGACTACGAGCCCGCCGCTTACGGCGTCGCCGTCACCCGGCTCGCGTTGAAGGATCGCACCGGCGCCAATGTCATCATCCGCGACTGGGCCGACCGGTCGGAGCGTATCGCGAAGCTCGGCAAGCCCGGCAGCCGCGCCGAGCCGCGCTCGACAGGCTACACCATCGATGCGCCGATCTACGACGCCGACGGAACGGTCAGGACCACCACTACCCGGACTGCCGCGCCGGCTGCCGCCCCGACGCGGTCCACCGGCTGCAGCGGGTCGGTCCCGGTCAACACCCTGACCCCGAACCAGGCACTGCCGCGCGGCTGGTGCCTGCTCGACCTCAACCGGCCGGTCGAAGCCGCCGCCGCCTTCGAGATCGCAATGCGCTCGCCGAACGCCAGGACCCGCTCCGACGCCGCCTATGGTGCCTCCCTCGCCAACCTCCGCTCCGGCGTCACCGACAAGGCGGCGGTCGCTGCGAGCGCAGCGCCCCAGTCGCCCGGTCGCCAGACCGAGCTGATGATCAGCGTCCTCACCCAGCAGGCGCTGGCGCTTTATGCCGAGGGCCGCTACGCGGAAACCATCCT
>JAGRKY010000329.1 GCA_020442095.1 Bauldia sp. | reverse complement strand
CGGCACCTACCAGATGCAGAACGAGAACGGCGACCTCTTCTCCATCGACATCCCGGCCTTCTCGCTCGACCTTCCCGATCAGCAGAAGACGATCAACTGATCCGGCGGGCGGGAGGCGCTGCGATTTCGCCCCGACCGACGGTTACAGACAGGCAGGCCGCCCTGGCGCGTTTCGGCCTCGGCGCCGAAGACCTGCTCGGGACCGGATCGGAATCCTGGGTCTACGCGCTTGACGACCAGCGCATCCTGCGAATCCGCCGGCACCCGACCGACCTTGCCCGGCTGACGGCGCTGAAGAGGTTTCTCGAGGGCATCGCGGGACGACTTCCCTTCGACACGCCCGAGATCGAAGCGATCGAGCCGGACGGCGCAACCGTCGAGCGCCGCCTGCCCGGACGTCCGATGACCGAGGTGCTTGCCGAACGCGAAGGCGACAGCCGGCGCCTTGCCTTGCGGAATTATTTCGAGGCGGCGGCGGCGATCCGGTCGATCGGGATGGACGGCGAGGCCTTCGGCGCGCTGCTCAATCCCGATCAGGTGACCGCACCCGCCTGGCGGAGCTTCCTTCTGGAAAGCATCGAGCGATCCGCCGCGCGCTACCGGGTCCAGTTGACCGCGGCCCTCGGCGAGGCCGATGCGCTCGTCGCCAGGGCACGCGACCTGTTCGTCGCGGTCCCGGAGAGACCGGAAAAGGTTCTCGCCCATGGCGACTTCCTGCCCGGCAACGTGATGATCGGCGACGATCTCTCGGTTTCGGCGGTCATGGATTTCGGCGCCTGGACGCTGGTCGCCGAGCCGTCCTACGACACGACGGGTGCGGCGATGTTCGCCGAGATCACCAACGAATGCACGCCGGCCGACCAGATGTTCCTCCGCTCGCTCCTGCTCGCGGGGAGCGACCAGGCGGCGATCGACCGGATGACCTGCTATCGGGTCTATTTCGCCTTCACCCTGTTCGACCCGGAGGATGCGGGCGACCTCTATCCGAGGCTCTTCCCGTGGAACGTCCGAACGCTGGGCCAACTCGCCGACGGTACGGTCGGCGACTGGGTCAGGAATCCGACGTGAACTGACCGGGGTCGAAGCGGTATTTCGTCCCGCAGAATTCGCAGGTCACCACGATCTCGCCGTTGTCGATGCTCTCGGCGATCTCCTCCGCCGAGAAGCTTTCGAGCAGCCCCGCCACCTTTTCCCGCGAGCAGGAACAGGCGTTGGTCACCGGCCTCGGCGTGAAGACGCGGACGCCGCGCTCGTGGAAAAGGCGATAGAGCAGGCGTTCCGAAGGCACCGCGGGGTCGGTCAGCTCGTGGTCCTCGACCGTGCCGACCAGCGACTGCGCCTCGACCCAAGCGTCGTCTTCGTCGACGGGACCGACCTCGATGCCCTCCGGCACGTCGCCGCCGGGCAGGTCGGCCGTCGCGATCCGGCTCGATGCCTGCGGCAGGAACTGGACGATGATCCCGCCCGCCCGCCAGGTCTTCCGCAGCGTCCCTTGCGCGTCGCGGTCGTGGAACTCGGCAACGGCGAGACGAATGCGCGTCGGGATCTGTTCCGACTGGCGGAAGTAGACATGGCCCGCTTCCTCCAGCGACACGCCGTCGAGCGGGACGATGCCCTGGTAGCGGCTCATGTCGGGGCCCTGGTCGATCGTCATCGCCAGTGCGCCCTTGCCGAGGAGATCGGAGGGATCCTTCAGCCCTTCCCGCACGGCCGAGGCGACCCGCTCGGCGTCGAAACGCGCATAGCCGCGCAAGCCGCCGTCCGTGCGGTAGTCGGCGACCAGCATGTCCACCGGTCCGTCGGAATCGGTCTGGAGGATGAACTTGCCGTCGAACTTGAGCGACGAGCCGAGCAGCACCGTCAGGACGAGCGCTTCGGCAAGCAGCTTCGAGACCGCATCAGGATAGCCGTGGCTGGACAGGATGGCGTCAAGCGCCGGCCCCATCTGGATCGCCCGGCCGCGCACGTCGAGCGCCGACACCTCGAAGGGAAGCGCCGCGTCGTCGCCGGCCGGCGCAACCGTCTGGACACCGGTCTCGGTCACAATCCGCCGTTCACCCCGAAACACCATGCAAGGATGCCCTTCTGGGCATGCAGCCGATTTTCGGCTTCGTCGAATACCACCGAATGCGGGCCGTCCATCACCTCGGACGTCACCTCTTCGCCGCGATGGGCCGGGAGGCAATGCATGAAAATCGCGTCCGGCTTCGCCAAGCCCATCAGGTGGGCGTTGACCTGATACGGCCGCAGCAGGTTATGGCGCCGCTCGGCCTCGCCGTCGCCCATCGAAACCCAGGTGTCGGTGACCAGGCAGTCGGCGCCGGATGCCGCCGCCTCGGGATCGTCCGTCAGCACGAGGTCGGCCTTCTTCTCGCGCGCCCAGACGACGAGCGAGGCCGGAACCGCGAGCTCCGGCGGCGACGCAACGCGCATGGAAAAGCCGAAAGCCGACGCCGCCTCCACCCAGGACGTCAAGACGTTGTTGGCGTCACCGAGCCATGTAACGGTCTTGCCGCCGATCGGTCCGCGATGCTCCTCGAAGGTCAGGACATCCGCCATCACCTGGCAGGGATGCGAATGGTGGGTCAGCCCGTTGATCACAGGCACGGTCGCAGCCTCTGCGAGTTCCTCCACGGTATCGTGGTCGAGCGTCCTGATCATGATCGCGTCGACGTAGCGGGACAGCACCTTGGCCGTATCCGATATGGTCTCGCCACGGCGAAGTTGCATTTCCTCGCCGGTCAGCATGATGGTTTCGCCGCCGAGCTCGCGCATGGCCACGTCGAACGATACCCGGGTCCGGGTCGACGGACGGTCGAAGATCATCGCGAGCACCCGGCCGGCGAGCGGCTTTTCGGCCCGCTCGGTCCTGCGGTCGGCCTTCAGCCTGCGGCTCTCGTCGATGATTGATCTCAGGATCGGCGGATCAATCTCCGCGAGGTCGATGAAATTTCTGGCCATCGTATCAGCCGCCCGATGCCTGGGCGGTCTCCAGTGCCGTGAGGGCCGCGTCGAAACGCTTGACGCCCTCGTCGATCTCCGCCTCGGTGACGTTGAGCGGCGGCAGCAGGCGGACGACGTTCTCGCCCGCTGCGACGCACAGCATGTCCTGGTCGCGCGCGGCGGCGATGACATCGCCGACCGGCACGAGGCAACGGACGCCGATCAGCATGCCCTCGCCGCGGATCTCGCCGACGATATCGGGGTGGCTGTCGACAACCGAAGCGAGCCGCTGCTTGAGATAAAGACTCTTGCGCTGGGCTTCCTCGAGGAAACCGTCGGACAGCACGACCTTGAGCACCGCGTTACCGACCGCCATTGCCAGCGGGTTGCCGCCGAAGGTCGATCCGTGGGTGCCGGGCGTCATGCCCTTGGCCGCTTCTTCCGTTGCCAGGCAGGCGCCGAACGGAAATCCGCCGCCGATGCCCTTTGCCGAGGTCATGATGTCCGGCTCGATATCCGACCATTGATAGGCGAACAGCTTTCCGGTCCGGCCGACGCCGGTCTGGACCTCGTCGAAGATGAGCAGCAGGCCGTTCTTGTCGCAGATCTCGCGCAGGTCACGCAGGAATTGGCGATCGACCAGGCGGACGCCGCCCTCGCCCTGGATCGGCTCGATCATGATCGCCGCCGTCTCGGGACCGACCGCCGCCTCGACCGCCTTCCTGTCGCCGAGCGGCACCTGGTCGAAGCCACCGGCGATCGGGCCGAAGCCCTCGAGGTATTTCGGATTGCCGGTCGCCGCGAGGGTCGCGAGCGTCCGGCCATGGAAGGCGCCGGCGAAGGTTATGATCCGCACCCGCTCGGGATGACCGCTGACGAACTGGTAGCGGCGCGCGGTCTTGATCGCGCACTCGACCGCCTCCGCCCCGGAATTGCAGAAGAACACCTTGTCGGCGAAGGTCGTCTCAGTCAGCGTCTTCGCCAGCGCTTCCTGTTCGGGGATCTGGAAGAGATTGGAGACGTGCCAGAGCTTCTCGGCCTGCGCCTTCAGCGCCTCGACGAGTTGTGGATGAGCATGGCCGAGGACGTTCACCGCGACGCCACCGGAAAAATCGAGCATTCGGCGGCCATCGGTGGTCACGACCCAGCAGCCCTCGCCGTGATCGAAGGCCAGCGGCGCCCGCGCGAATGTATCGAAAAGAGGTGAGCGGCTCATGATCGCCCCCGTACCAACCTATTGTCCAGAAATTAAAAAAGCGCCGCCTCGGGGCAGCACTCTCGGCAGGGACCTTATAGCACCGCCCCGAGGTTTGGTGTCAATCGCGGGGCGGTTCGCCGGTCAGTGGAGATCGATGGGACGAACTGGGGAAAACGACACGAAATGCGATCGAGACTCACGGCGACTCTTGTCAGTGAGTCAGTGCATATTGTAGCCTCCCCGCAGTCGAGTACGACATCTGTTTAGCGGCGGATCTCTGTATCTAATTACGAACGTTTGGCGTCGGTCCGAGTATCGGGCGGCGCACGTCGAGGGATTCCGAATCCGCCTGCGCAAAGACGAGGGGTGAACCCGCATGAGCTGGACCGACGAACGTGTCGAGTTGCTGAAGAAACTCTGGGCAGACGGCTTGAGCGCAAGCCAGATTGCCGCGCAGCTTGGCGGCGTGACCCGCAACGCGGTCATCGGCAAGGTTCACCGGCTGAACCTGTCGGGCCGGGCCAAGCCCGCTTCAAGCACGCCGCGGCCGCGCAAGATGCGGACGTCGACGCCCCACCGGCCGACGTCACGATCATCCTTCGTTGCCGGCAATACCGCCCTCAAGGTTCACGCCAGCCCCAGCCCGCGCCGCGCCCCGGCGCCGGTGCCGATCGAAGATCTCGTCGTGCCGATCAGCCTCAAGGTGTCGCTGCTCGCGCTGAACGACCAGATGTGCAAATGGCCGATCGGCGATCCGGGGTCCGAGGATTTCCACTTCTGCGGCCACCGCAACTTCAACGGCCTGCCCTATTGCGAATATCACTCGCGGCTCGCCTACCAGCCGGCCAATGACCGGCGGCGCGACCGCCGCGACAGGAACGACTGATTGTCGGGAGGAGACGGTCGGTCTCAGTGCGCTTCGGCGAAGCTCTCGTCGAAGGAATAGCCGGAGCCGCGCACGGTGCGGATCGGATCGCGGCCATGGCCGAGCGCCTTGCGCAGGCGGCCAACGTGAACGTCGACCGTCCGCTCATCCACATAAACATCACGGCCCCAGACGCCATCCAGCATCTGCGCCCGGGTATAGACCCGCCCCGGGCTCTGCATCAGGAATTCCAGGAGCCGGAATTCGGTCGGGCCGAGTTGCAGCTCGCGACCGCGGCGCCTGACGCGATGGGTCTCGCGATCGAGTTCCAGCTCGCCCGCGCGGAGCACCGAAGCGATCAGCTCGGGCCGTGAACGGCGGAGGATCGCCCTCACCCGCGCCATCAGTTCGGGAACCGAGAAGGGCTTGACGACATAGTCGTCGGCGCCGGTCGCCAGCCCCCGCACCCGCTCGGATTCCTCACCGCGCGCGGTCAGCATGATGATCGGCAGCCCGCGCGTCGCCTCGTGGGCGCGCAGCCGGCGGCAGAGCTCAATGCCGGAGACACCCGGGAGCATCCAGTCGAGCAGGAGGAGATCCGGCGTCATCTCGCGGAGGCGGGTTTCGGCATCATCGCCGCGTTCCACCGTCTCGACCTGGTAGCCTTCGGCTTCCAGATTGTAGCGAAGCATCAACGAGAGCGGCTCCTCGTCCTCGACGATCATCACGCGCGGCTTCATCGGCACCCTCCCAGATGCACGGCAAGCAACATCATATCTGAATCAACAGTCCGAACGGTACGCTCCATGCGTCAGTCATCGGACTCCGTGTATTCGACCGTCGTGACACTGCTGGTGTCCTTCTTCGGCCGTTCCTCGGTCAGCGGCACGCCGGTGACGAGGTAGTGGATGGTCTCGGCGATGTTGGTTGCATGGTCGCCGATGCGCTCGATGTTCTTGGCGCAGAACAGGAGATGCGTGCAGAAGGTGATGTTGCGAGGATCTTCCATCATGTAGGTCAGCAACTCGCGGAACAGCGAGGTGTACATCGCGTCGATCTCGTCGTCCCGCTGCCAAACCGACAGCGCGCCTTCGAGGTCGCGGGCGGTATAGGCGTCGAGGACCAGCTTGAGCTGGGCGAGGCTCATCTCGGCGATGTGCTCGACGCCGCTGACGAGACGCTTTGCGGCGAAGTTGCCCTCGATGGCGAAGACCCGCTTGGCGGTGTTCTTGGCCAGATCCCCTACCCGTTCGAGGTCGTTGGCGATGTGGATCGCGGCAACGATCTCGCGAAGATCCTGCGCCATCGGCTGGCGCCGCGCGATCATCCGCGTCGCCTCGTCCTCGATGTTGCGCTGCAGCTCGTCCATCCGCTGGTCGATACCGATCACCCGCTGGGCAAGCGCCTCGTCGCGTCGGGAAAGGGCAGCGACCGAGTCCCCGACCTGCTGCTCGGCGATGCCGCCCATTTCGGCGATCTTCTGCGCGAGGGAGTTCAGTTCGTCGTCGAAGGAGGTGACGATATGCTCTTGATTGGCCATGATCGTTCCGTTGCTCAGCCGAAGCGGCCGGTGATGTAATCCTGGGTGCGCTTGTCTTTTGGATTCGTGAAGATGTCCTGCGTGCTGCCGATTTCGACCAGCACCCCGAGATGGAAGAAAGCCGTGCGCTGGGAAACGCGGGCCGCCTGCTGCATCG
>JAGRKY010000328.1 GCA_020442095.1 Bauldia sp. | reverse complement strand
CTCGGCTATCTCAGCCAGGTCGCGGCCGGCGGACTGGAGGCGGTGACGATGGCCTCGCCGGTTGGCGAGTTCGGCATCGTCTACCGGAAGCAGAAATATCCGCAGCCCTGGTACGACACCGCCCGCGGCGCCAAGGTCTATCCAGTCTACCACGTGATCCGCGGCATCGCGGCGGCCGCCGGCGCCAAGCGGATCGATGCGCAATCGAGCGACACCGACCGGGTGCGCACCCTTGCCTGGAAGAAGGGAAGGACGACCCATGTCTGGCTCGCCAACCTTCGCGACGAGACGGTCGAGGTGAAGCTCCGCGGCCTCGGCAAGGGCAAGGCGAGCCTGATGATGCTCGACGAAGAGAGCTTCGAACAGGCCGCACGCGATCCGGATTTCACGGACAAGGCCGCTCCCTTCACCGGCACCACGGTGACGCTCGCACCCTTCGCCATGGCGCGACTCGACGTCACCGGCTAGGTGTGTGGCGGCCGTCGCACCGCGGCCGGCGATCAGGCGATCATGATGACGACAAGCCAGGCGCCGCGCCTCGAAGCGGCAACACGTCCGACGCTCTATTTCATCGGCGTGACGACCGCCCGCTCCTCCATCCTCAGGGTCTTTCCGAGATGGGCGGAGACGCTCGGCCTCGCCGATGCGCGGATCGTCGGAGTCGATCTGCCGCTCCACGCGCCGGCGGAGGACTACCGCTCGGTCGTCTGCTTCATCAAGGACGACCCTCTGTCCCGCGGCGCGCTGGTCACCACCCACAAGATCGACCTGCTGGAAGCCTGCCGGGACCTCTTCGACGAGATCGACGACCTGGCGAAGCTGACCGGCGAGCTGAGCTGCCTGTCGAAACGCGACGGGCGGCTGATCGGCACCGCCAAGGACCCGATCACCGGCGGCCTCGCGCTCGACAGCTTCCTGCCGGCCGGGCACTTCGCGCAATCGAAGGCGGAAGCCTTCTTCATCGGCGCGGGCGGCGCGGCGATCGCGATCACCTGGAGCCTGATGCGCGCCGAACGCGGCGCGGATCGCCCGTCCCGCATCGTCGTATCCGACCGGGAGCGCTCACGGCTCGACGCGATCGCGCATCATCATCGGGACTTTGGTTTCGATACGCCGGTCGCGTATGTGCTTGCCGCAGCGGCCGCGGACAATGACCGGGTGATGGCAGGGCTGCCGGCGGGATCGCTCGTCGTCAACGCGACCGGGCTCGGCAAGGACGCCCCCGGCTCGCCGATCACCGACGCGGCCGTGTTTCCGCGCGACGGCTTCGCCTGGGAGCTGAACTATCGCGGCGACCTCGTCTTCCTCGACCAGGCCCGGAGGGCGGCCGAGCGCCAGCCGCTGACGGTGACGGATGGCTGGGTGTATTTCCTGCACGGCTGGACGCGGGTCATCGCCGAGGTCTTCGACATCGACATCCCGACCTCCGGTCCGGATTTCGAGCGACTGTCGGAGATCGCCGCCTCGGCCTGATCTCAGCTCTGCTCGGGCAGCTTGACGAAACGAATCGCGACCAGCGACAGGACCGTCGTCCCGACCAGGATAACGGTGACGAGCGCGTTGATATCGGGGGTGAACCCCAGCCGCATCATCGCCCAGAGCCGCATCGGCAGCGTGCTCTCGGTTCCGGTGACGAGCAGCGTGATCAGCGTCTCGTCGAAGGACAGCGCGAAGGCGAGGATCGCGGCCGAGCCGATCGCCGACATCAGGCTCGGTGCCAACACGTATCGGAAGGTCTGCCAGCGGCTGGCGCCGAGATCGAGCGACGCCTCGACGAGACTGGCGCGCAACGTCTGCAGCCGCGCCAGGATGATCCGGTAGGCGAGCGCCAGGACGAAGACGGTATGGCCGATGATCACCGTGATCAACGACCGCGGGATATCGGTCTCGCGGAAGAAAACGAGAAGCGACAGGCCGGTGATGATCGGCGGCATCAGGAAGGGCAGGAAGATCACCAGTTGGAGCACTTCGCGGAAACGGGAGCGGCTGCCGTTGTAGTAGAAGGCGAGCGCCGTCCCGAGGACCAGCGCGAGGACGATGGCGACGCCGCCGACCAGCAGCGAATTGAGCACGGCGTCGATGATGCTCTCGTCACGGATCAGCGACCAGTAGGCATCGAAGGAGAAGCTGTCCCACTGGACCGCGTTGTTCTCGAAGCTGAAGAAGGAAAAGAAGATCGCGACGAAGAGCGGCCCGTAGAGGACGAGCAGGACGAAGCCGGCGATGAGAAAGAGGAACGTCGTGGCGATGAGCGGGAGGCGGATCATATCTGGTAGCGCCTCCGCGTGATCAGGCCCATGCCGACGATGGCGACGAGCACCACGATCAGGAGGATGACCGAAAGGGCCGCGCCGAAGGGCCAGTTGAAGGCGAAACCGAACTGACTGTAGATGATACGGCCGAAGGTGAAGCCGCTCATCCCGCCGACCATCTGGGGCGTGATGAAATCCCCCAATGCGAGCACGAAGACGAAGGTCCCGCCGACGACGGTGCCCTGAATGCTGAGCGGCCAGACAACGTCGCGGAAGCTCTGGAAGGCGGAGGCGCCGAGATCGGCCGAGGCATCGACCACCGAGCGCGGAATCCGCTCGAGTGCGATGAAGATCGGCAGCACGGCGAATGGCAGGAGGATGATCGACAGGGTGACCAGCACCGCGTTGAGGTTGAAGATCAGGAAGGTCAGCGGCTGGTCGATGATGCCGAGATGGAGGAGGATGCGATTGAGAAAGCCGTTGCCGCCGAGGATGGCCCGGATCGCATAGATCTTGATGATGTAGCTCATCATCAGCGGCACGACGAAGATCACCATCATCACGTATTTGCGCCGGCCGCGCAGGCTGGCGAGGAGGTAGGCGATCGGATAGCCGAAGACCACGGTGATCAGGGCGACGCCGAAACAGAGCAGGATGGTGTTGAAGAAAACCGGCACGAAGCCGCGGCCGGTAAAGAAGCGCTCGTAGTTGCGGAGCGTGAACTCATGAATGATGGCGCCGTCTTCCACATAGTAGAAGCTCTGGATCAGGAAGAGGATCAGCGGCAGCAGGATGAAGATGAAGGGCACCGCATAGGCGAGCAGGGCGAGCAGGAAGCGATAGGCGGCAACGCCCTCGTCGCCCGCCGCGCGTTCGGTCTCCGCGGCGGCGCTCACGCCGTCACCACATGGCAGTCGCGGTCGCTCCAGCCGACCTCGGTCTCGTCGCCGGCACCGAACGGGATGCCTTCGGCGCGGCTCGGCAGCTTCAGCATGAGCTTGAGGTCGGGCTTCGCCACCGCACTGACCGTCACCTGGGAAACCGGACCGACGAAGCTGGTCTCCTCGACCCGCACCTTCATCCGGTTCGCCGCGCTTGCCGCCGCGTCGCCGATGACCACCGCCTCGGGGCGGACGAGCAACTTGCCCGGCCCGCCTGTCGCGGCCGCACCGAGCTCGGGGCGACCATCGATGGCGCAGCGGAAGCTGCCGACATCGGAAACCAGTTCCCGGGTCGAATCGGCGACGTCGCCGAGCGTCGCCTCGATGAGATTGTTGTCGCCAAAGAAGCGGGCGACATATTCGTTCACCGGCCGATAGTAGACCTCCTCCGGCGAGCCGATCTGTTCGATCCGGCCGTGGTTCATGACGCAGATGCGGTCGGCCATGGTGACGGCTTCTTCCTGGTCGTGGGTGACGAAGAGGAAGGTCGTCTTGATCTCGCGCTGCAGGCGCTTGAGGAAGCGCTGCATCTGGCGCCTGAGTTCCGCATCGAGGGCGCCGAGCGGTTCGTCAAGGAGGATCAGCCGCGGCTCGCAAATGATCGCGCGGGCAAGCGCAACGCGCTGCTGCTGGCCGCCGCTGAGCTGCGACGGGTATCGCCCGGCGAAATCCTCGAGCGCGACGAGGCGCAAGGTCTCGATGACCCTTTCCCGGATTTTCGCCTTCGGCTCGCCGCGGACCTTGAGCCCGTAGCCGACATTCGCCTCGACGGTCATATGCGGGAACAGGGCATAGTCCTGAAAGACGGTATTGAACGGCCGGCGGTTGATCGGCATCGCCGAAATGTCATTGCCGTCGAGCAGCACCTTGCCGCGACTCGGCCGGATCAGGCCGCCGATCAGGCGGAGCACGGTCGTCTTGCCCGAACCGCTCGGGCCGAGGACGGTCATGAACTCGCCGTCACGCAGGACGAAATCGACGGCGTGGAGCACCTCGACGCCGCTATAGACCTTCGCAACTCCGCTGAGTTCGACCAGGGTCTTCGGGTGTTCGGTCATGTCAGCGCGCATGAAATCCCGGGAAGCAGATCATCGAAATCACGACCGCCGGACGATCTACGCCCGGCGGTCGAAGGGCTTGCCTGCAAGGCTACGGAGACGCCTTGACCTCGTTCCAGAGATCGGCCCGCTTGGTCGGGTCCTCGACATCCTCGAGCCAGACGATCTTGTCGCCCTCGCCGGCGCTCGAGAAGGGCGCCGAGGTGTTGCCGAAGCCGGTCCGCTCGGAAAGCTGCTCGCCGATCTTCTTCTGCAGGACGAAGTTGACCCACGCCTCGGCGAGCTCCTTGTCCTGGACGCCGGTCGTCATCGCCCAGGTGTCGAGCCAGGCCGGAGCCCCCTCCTTCGGGTTGACATAGGCGATCGGCGCGCCGGCATCCTGCATCGCCTTGACCTGCTGCTGGCCGTAGTTGGCGAAGATGATCGCGACGTCGTTGTGCTGGTAGAGCTGCAGCGCCTCGTCAGCCGTCGTGTAGAAGCTAAGCAGGTTGTGCTTCAGGTCGATCAGCTTTTCCTCGGCCGCCGCGAGCTGCTCGTCGGTCAGGTGATAGGGGTTCTCGATCCCCATGGTCAGCGCGGCGATGGTGAAGTTGTGCTCGCCGTTGTCATAGCCGAGCACCTTGCCGGCATATTCCGGGTCCCACATCACTTCCCAGGAATCCGGCGGCGTCTTCACCTTTTCGGTGTCGTAGATCAGGCCGATCGAATCGAAGGCGAAGGGGATCGCGTAGACCTTGCCGTCGCGCATCACGCCCGTGACCTTGGTGAGGTCCTGGAAGCGCGGCAGAGTCTCCTTCTGGTTCGGAACCTTGTCGAGATCATATGGCTCGACGAGGCCGAGATCGAGATAGCGCTGGAGCTGGGCGGTGTTGACGGCGAAGAGATCGAAATCCTTGCCTTCGCTGCCCTTGATCTTCGCCCAGATCTCGTCATCGGTGCCGATGAACACCACGTTGACGTCGGCGCCGGTCTGCTTCTCGAATTCCGCGACCCAGTCGGGGTCGGCATAGCCTTCCCAGGCCAGGATCCGGAGTTCCTTGGCGTGGCTCAGGCTCGGCACCGCTGCCATGACGGAAAGCCCGATGGCTGCGGAAAACAGGCTCTTGGTAATCAGCTTCATTATCCTACTCCCTGTTCAGGTTCATGCGCACAGTCCCTCCCCATCGCTGCGGGCTGCGCTCGCGCGCATCCCGCAGGATCGGTCTTCTTCTTTTTCATGGGGAATTCCGGGAGAGCATCGGTGTGATGCCCTGACCCACGCCGGCGACAAGGACGACGCGATCTTCCTTGGAGAGATATGAGGCGTCGTCTTTTCCATGGCGCTTCGTGGTCTAGTGGGAGTGGCGGGGCACTGCGGCTCCGCGGATTCCAGGCAGGAAATCGAGGTCGCAGCCCCGATCCGCCTGCAGGACATGGTCGAAATAGAGCTTCTGGTAGCCGCCGGTCATCGGAGGCGGCGGCGGCTCCCAGCCCTTCAGGCGCTCCGCGATCTCCTCATCGGTGAGTTCGATGCTGAGACTGCGATTGGCGGCGTCGAGCGAGATCATGTCGCCGTCGCGGACGATGGCGAGCGGGCCGCCGAGCGCGGCTTCCGGGACCGAATGGAGCACGACGGTGCCATAGGCGGTACCGCTCATCCGCGCATCGGAGATGCGCACCATGTCGGTGATGCCCTTCTTCAGGAGCTTGGGGGGCAGGCCCATGTTGCCGACCTCCGCCATCCCCGGATATCCGCGCGGACCGCAGTTCTTCAGCACCATCACGCAGGTCTCGTCGATATCGAGATCCGGATCGACGATCCGTTCGTGGTAATGCTCGATATTCTCGAAGACGACGGCGCGACCGCGATGCTGCATCAGGGCAGGCGTCGCCGCTGACGGCTTGATCACAGCACCGCCCGGGACGAGGTTGCCCTTGAGGATGATCACCCCGCCATCCTTGGTCAGCGCCTTGTCGAAGGGGCGGATGACCTCCTCGTTGAAATTCTCTGCATCGGCGTTGTTCTCGCCGATGGTGCGGCCGTTGACGGTCAGCGCATCCTTGTTGAGAAGGCCGGCTTCCGACAGCATGCGGAGCACCACCGGCAGACCGCCGGCATAGTAGAATTCCTCCATCAGGAAGCGCCCGGAGGGCATCAGGTCGACGATGGTCGGGACGTCGCGCCCGAACTTGTCCCAGTCATCGAGACTGAGATCGACGCCGATCCGTCCGGCTATCGCCAGGAGATGGATCACGGCATTGGTGGAGCCGCCGATTGCCGCATTGGCGCGGATGGCATTCTCGAAGGCCTGGCGGGTCAGGATCTTCGACATCACGAGATTTTCGTTGACCATCTCGACGATGCGCCGTCCGGCAAGCTGGGCGAGCACCGCGCGCCGCGAATCCACGGCGGGAATTGCGGCATTGCCGGGCATGCCCATGCCAAGGCTCTCGACCATCGAGGCCATCGTCGAAGCGGTGCCCATCGTCATGCAATGACCGGGCGACCGGGCCATGCCGGCTTCGGCATCCATAAAATCCGCGACCGACATCTTGCCGGCCTTCACGTCCTCGCTGAACCGCCAGACATGAGTGCCCGAACCGACTTCCTGGCCGCGGAACCGACCGTTCAGCATCGGCCCGCCGGAAACAGCGATGGTCGGCAGGTCGCAGCTCGCCGCCCCCATCAACAGGGCGGGCGTGGTCTTGTCGCAGCCGACCAGCAGAACGACACCGTCGATCGGATTGCCGCGGATCGACTCCTCGACATCCATGCTGGCGAGGTTGCGGAACAGCATCGCGGTCGGGCGGAGATTGGATTCGCCAAGCGACATGACCGGGAATTCAAGCGGCAGGCCACCCGCCTCGAGCACGCCACGCCTGACCTTTTCCGCGATCTGGCGGAAATGGGCGTTGCAGGGGGTGAGCTCGGAGTAGGTGTTGCAGATGCCGATCACCGGACGCCCGTCGAAGGAATCCG
>JAGRKY010000327.1 GCA_020442095.1 Bauldia sp. | reverse complement strand
TGCGCGGCATCTTGATGTCGAGAATTGCGAGGTCGGGGACCGAGTTCTGGAGACCATCGAAGGCGGACGCGCCGTCGGTATAGGTCTGGACACGATAGCCCTCGGATTCGAGGGCAATGGAGACTGAGGCAAGGATATTTCGATCGTCGTCTACAAGGGCGATCGTTGGCATGGTCTTCTCCGTTTACGTGGGCGGGAGTAAGCCCGTGTGGGGCGGGCGCGCGACCCATGCCCTGAAGATCGTGCTAAAATGTGGCAAGCGGAAATTAGCGGATTCCGCCGATAAGCGCCAATGATGCCAAGGCGTTAACGTTATCTGCCCGGCCGGGCCGTCGCGGCGGGAGGGTCGTTCCCGTCGAAAAGCGCTCGTTTTCCCGCTCGATGAACGGCGAGGATGTGGTCGCGGATGACCTCGATCAAGGCCGTGGCCGGCGTTTCCGGGGCAGAATCTCCAGTCATGCGGCGGCCCGCCGGACGGGGAATCTCCCGGCGGGTCCGGGGTTGCCCCCGCGCGTGAGCGACGCGATGCATGAGTCGGAAAAGGGAGTATCGGGATGACGGGACTGAAACTGAAGACGGGAACCTGGGTGGTCGTCTGCGACGGGCGGAAGGCCGTGGTCTTCGACAATATCGGCGATCCCGAATATCCCGACCTGCGGATTCGCGAGGCCGAGACCCACGAGGCGCCGCGGACCAGCGACATGGGTACCGACGCGCCGGGACGCGTCCATCAGCGCTTCGGCGAATCGCGGAGCGCCGTCGAGCAGACCGACTGGCACGATCGCGAGGAGGAGGCCTTCCTCAAGGACCTCGCGGCCCAGCTCGACAAGGCGGTCTCGGACGGCAAGGCGATGGGCCTCGTCATCGTCGCCCCGCCGCGTGCGCTCGGCATGATCCGCAAGGCCTATACCCACGCCATCAAGGAGGCGTTGGTCGCCGAGATCGACAAGGACTACACCAACGTGCCGCCCGACGAGGTCGAGGCGCGGCTGGTCGGCAAGCGAAGCTGACGCCGCAAGCCTGACTGATACCGACGGCCACCCGTCCACCATCCGGCCGGCATGCCGGACTGTCGAGTGCAGTTACTGGTCCAACTTCATTCGCCCGCGGAACTCCTTGGCGGAATTCTTGTGAGGGAATGCTGTCTCGGGAACCGGGAGCCCCAGGCGAGCACACAGTGGCTCCCACCCATCGTCAGGCTTCCACTCCAACAAGCGGCCGGGGAGGATAGCCTGGCGAACCGATTCGTTGTGGCGTTCGTAGGCCGCCATCGCGCTCTCCCGGTCATTCCAGTCCGGCGTGAAACGCCATGACATCATCTCTTCGATCATGCCGGATGATACGGCCAGCGGATCCTCTGGCGACACCGGCTGGCGATTTTTCTCGAGGATTGTCGAGTTGGCGCTGCGCCACCAGGCTTCGGCGGACTCACGAACAGTGAGGACCACCAGCGCATGAGGAAACAGTGAACTCAATTCCCGCCAGAAAGCGCCGGCCGGCCAATCGACCGTTGCGGCGTAGCCTTCCATGAGAGGGCTCAGGCCGTCGGTATCGCCTCGAAGAGCCGATCGCCACACCTCGACATGCTCTGGATGAGCGTACACTTCGTCCATGTGATAACACGGAGCTTCGAGGAGGAATTCCAGGCCCGCCTTCAGGGATGTTGTCCCTGTTCGCCCTAGTCCAGCGCCAACCACCCGCAAGGTCATATTGCCGATCTCCCGAACTGCGCGTCTGGCAACCGGCACTCAGCCATCGACCGATTTACCCGTCGGGTTCTGCAAGATGGCTTCGTGCGATCCGCATTAAGTTGTTGATTATTATATCTGGATCGCCGCGAAACTGCAGCAAATTACGATGTCATTCGGCGAATATGGACTAACGCGCCTCAGCCGCGCAGCGCGCGGAGGGC
Source organism: Bauldia sp. (assembly GCA_020442095.1). The sequence goes on along the minus strand of JAGRKY010000327.1, from coordinate 85 downwards.
GTTGAGGATGACGGCGACGTCGATCGCTTCCTGGAGCAGGGCGCCCTCGACCGGCGGCAGATAGCCGAAGGCGGCGACGACCATC
>JAGRKY010000326.1:2121-3639 GCA_020442095.1 Bauldia sp. | reverse complement strand
CATGCGCGAGGGTGAACCGCTTGCGCTCGACATTGATGTTCTCCGAAATCACGATGGCTTCGGTGGCGGGCCGGCCGCTGGCGCGCTTCACCACGCAGGTCATGCCGGTGACCCTGTCCGGGAAGTCCGCCTCGATGACCTTGATGCCCTTGTCTTCGAGCAGGCCGGTCATGCTCGGAATGGGGTCGGTGCCGAGCTTCCAGTCCTTGCGCAGCCTGTCCGCGAGATCCTCCGCTTCCTCATAACTCGCCACGTGATCGCACCGCACCGCCGCGAACGGATCGCCTGCGGGCGGCAGTTCCAGAATGTCCTCGACGGCGAGATAGTCTTCCAGCGCCTCGGTCACGATCGCCTCCACCCGCGCGCGGTCACGCGCGGACGCGCCGGAATGTTTGCGGAACTCGACGCCTTCCAGTTCCTCGACCTCGCCGCTCATCAGGAAGTCGAGCGACACGCCAAGCGCCTTGCCGAGCCCGACAAGCACGCGCGAGCTTGGCATCATTTCATTCGCCTCATACTTGCTGATCGCCTGGGCGCTGACAGGCGGGTCCATGATCGCGGCCAGCTCACGCAACGAAAGGCCCGCCTTTTTTCGAGCGATTCTTAGCCTTTCCCCGAGCATATGCCTCTCTCCTTCCAGTAGTTGACGATGCGCATTTCAATACCTATATTGTAAACACGAGGTTGATGAATGTCAACCAAATCGATCAAGGAATAGCGCGAATGTCCAAGAAGAATCAGCATGTTGTCCCGCATCCGGACGGCTGGGCGGTGAAGAGCGAAGGCAGCCAGAGGGCGGCGTCTGTCCACCAGACGCAGCGCGAGGCCATCGAGGCGGGCCGCCAGAGCGCGATCGGCAACCGCAGCGAACTCCTCGTACACGGCCGCAACGGCCAGATCAGGGAGCGCAACACCTACGGTTCCGACCCCTATCCGCCGAAGGGGTAGGGACAAAGCCACAGCACCCGGCCGGGGGTTGACGCGCTGCGCCGACTCGGCCTGGTTGGTGAGAACGAAACTCGAACACGCGGAGCCGGCCATGACCGCTTCCCTTGCATTTTTTCCCGTTTCCAACGGGGACATGACCCTGGTCGTTCTTGATAACGACCAGACGGTCCTGATCGACATCAACATTCGCGGCGCAGCCGACGACGAGGACGACGACACGCCTGACGTGGCGACCGACCTCCGGGACCGGCTCAAGCGCGACGACAAGGGTCGGCCCTATGTCGATGTGTTCCTGTCGACCCACCCCCATCAGGACCACATCACGGGGCTGCGGAACCACTTCCATCTCGGGCCGCCGGGCGAATGGAGCAAGGATGACGACAAGATCATCATCCGCGAGATGTGGTCTTCGCCCGTGGTGTTCCGGCGTGCCGACTCCCAGACCCCGCTCTGCGAGGACGCCAAGGCCTGGGCCAAAGAGGCAAGGCGGCGCGTGAAGCGCTTCCGCGAAATCGGCTTCGACACCGTGCCGGGCGACCGGATCCTCATCATGGGCGAGGACATCGACGG
>JAGRKY010000326.1:0-2062 GCA_020442095.1 Bauldia sp. | reverse complement strand
GTCAGGGCCGGCGTCTTCGAGGCCCGGCTGCTTGCCCCGCTGCCGGCGCAGAGCGACGAGGAAGAGGAGGAGCTGTCCACCAACGAGTCGTCGGTGGTCCTGCGGTTCTCGCTGACCGGCGGCGGCGTTGCCGACCGCTGCCGTTTCTTGACCGGCGGCGATGCCGAGGTCGCGATCTGGCATCGCCTGTGGCAGCGTCATGGCGACGACAACCCGGACTGGCTGTCCTACGACGTCCTCCAGACGCCCCATCATTGTTCGTGGCGGAGCCTTAGCTTCGATAGCTGGAGAGATCTCGGCGAGGACGCCGAAGTTGACGAGGACGCACGTAGCGCCCTGTCGCAGACCAGGAAGGGCGCCGTCATCGTTGCCAGCAGCAAGCCGATCAAGGACGATGATGACAACCCGCCGCACCACCGGGCGAAGCGGGAATATCTCGACATCGTCGATGGCGACGACGACCGCTTCTTCTGCACCGACGAGCACCGGGACGACGAAGGGCTGACCCTTGAATTCGAGGTCAAGGCGAGCGGGATCGTCCGCAAGCTTGCCAAGGCCGCCGCGCTTGCCGCGCCGGCGCTTGGCATCAGCGCGACGGCCGCCCATGCGCGCCAGCATGGGTGAGACGACCCGATGTCGACGGACGGTCCGGGCGATCATGCCGAACGCTTTCTGACCGCCGCTCGCACTCATCGCGAGTGCCGCGGCGGCCGGATTGTTTCGGTCGACGAGACGGCCGCGATGATCGAACTCGACATCAATGTCGAGATGCCCCTGCACATGCGGGTCGACGGCGTCAGCGAGAGCGGGGTGCGTCGCACCGAGACCGTTACCGCGCACCTTGGCGCCCGCTATCCGTGGTCACCGCCGACCTTCTTCCTGCGGGAAGACTTTCCCCGCAACCTGCCCCATCTACAGCCCGGCCCCCTGACGGAGCTGCCGCGGCCATGCCTGGTCGACGGTAACGAGCGCGAATTTTTCATCCAGTTCGGGCTGGTTGAGCTGGGCATCTTCAATCTCGTCCATCAGCTTGTCCTGTGGCTGCGGCACGCGGCCGAAGGCGCCCTGATCGACCCGGAGCAGGGGTGGGAACCCACCCTGCGGCGTAACCTGTCGGCCGAAATCGTCATCGATGCCGAGGCCTGCCGTGCGATCGTAGACCGGAACGGCGGGCATCGCGTCCAGAAGGCTCGCTTTCTTCGGTCCGGCGCGAACGGCGCGTCGATCGGCGCCGAGGCGTTCGCGTGGATCGACGTTACTCCCGAACAGGCGCCCCTCAGCCGCGACGACAAGAAGCTGTTTACGCACCGCCCCGGGCAAGGCTATGCCGAGGGCAACACGGTCTGCGCCGTGATCTGGCCGGACAAGCTGCCGGCCGGCGGACCGTTTGTCGCTTCTTCCTACATGCCCGAAACCGTCACCACCTATGAGGACCTGACGGCCCGCGCCGATGAACTCGGTTGCGGACGCGCCCTTCGCGTTTTCATCGACGGCCTGGAACGGTGCTTTCGCGGGTTTGTGCTCGATCCGCCGGTGCCTGTTGCCGTCATTCTTTGCGCGCGCCGTCCGTTCCACCTGATCGGGTCTGCCTCCGACATCGAGCTTCTGCCGTATGTCATCGAAATCCGCGCTCCAAATGGCCGGACATCCTTGTTCGCCGGTGGCGACGCGGAGCCGGTCGCGCCGGCGATCCAGCGCGATACACCCAATCCCGCCTTGTTGCGGCGCGTCTCCGGCGCCCCCGAAATTGCACCCGTCGTGATGCTCGGCTGTGGCAGCGTCGGATCGAAGATGGCGATGCATCTCGCGCGCTCCGGCGTCCCGATTCCGGTCGTCAGCGACAGGAGCAGCCTGCTCCCGCACAACATGGCCCGCCACGCGCTGGCGCGGCCGCCGGTCGCCCGGTCCAAGGCGACGGAGCTGGCTGCGGAGCTTTCACAGATCGGGCAATCGCCGCAGGTCCATGAGGACGACCTTGTCTTCGATCTTCCGGAACGGGACAAGCGCCGCACCCTGTTGCCGAGGGACGCCGGCTGTGCCGTCAACACGACCGCCTCGCTGG
>JAGRKY010000026.1:632-7171 GCA_020442095.1 Bauldia sp. | reverse complement strand
CTGGCGGAGATGAAGATGTGACATGGTCGCTGGTCCTCCCGATGACCGGTCTGACGCAATGGCGGGCGGGTTTCAAGCCGCCTGGCCGTCGCGGAGCTGCTGCCAGGTGGCGACGAGGTTGCCGAAGCCGTCCGCCATCGTGGCGATCGCGGTCTCGTCGTCGATCGCGCCGGCGAGCCATTTCCCGGCGCAGTCGCTGAAGATGGTGCGGCCGACGGCGAAGCCCTTGACGATGCCGAAGTCCGCGGCGCGGGCGAAGGCCTCGCGGAGTTCGGCGGCCGGGGCTTCGAGGCCGAGCAGGACGACGCCGCGGCACCACGGGTCGGCTTCGGCGATGACGGTGGCGATTGCCGCCCATGCATCGGCGCTCGGCTGCGCCTCGAGCTTCCACCAGTCCGGCTTGATGCCGGCGGCGTAGATCGCCGAGAGCATCGCCGCCGTGGTGTCGTCGCCGAGCGGCATCTGCTTCGAGGAGATGACCTCGACGAGGAGCTCAAGCTGGTTGGCGCGCGCGGCGTCATAAAGGGTGCGGAGCTTCTCGACCTGCTCCGCCATCAGCGCCGCATCGTCGTCCGGGCTCATGAAGGCGAGACACTTGACAGTGTGGGTTACCGGCCATTCGGCGAGACGGCCGCCGATATCCTGGGTGAACTCGAAGCGGAGGGGGCGCGAGCCCGGCTGCTCGACCGGCCGCCCGACCCAGAGCGGATGGCGCGCGGCCTCGGCCATGGCGTCGCGGCCATGGGTCTCGTCGAGGAGGATGCCGAAGCCGGGGCGTCCGGCAGCGACCCTGGCGGTCGCAGCGACGGCCAACGACTTGAAGGCGGAAATCTTCCCGCGCGGCGCGCCGACCCGGTCGGCGACGGCCTCGAGCTGCGCCCGGTGGTCGATCGCCAGCGCCATCAGCGTGTCCGGCTGCGGCCGCCGGGTCGTCGCCCAGTGGATGTGGTTGAGCATCGGGTCGTGGCGGAGCGCGTGATATTCGCTGCCGTGGTCGAGGAACCAGTTGAGCTCCTCCCAGGTCGGGTATTCGGGCGAACAGAGGAGGCGGGAGACGGCGAAAGCGCCGCAGGCATTGGCCCAGGTCGCCGCGGTCTCGATCGGCTCGTCGCGGAGCCAGCCGCGCAGGAAGCCCGCCATGAAGGCATCGCCGGCGCCGAGCACGTTGTGGACCTCGATCGGGAAGCCGCGGCCGACGATGCCGGTGTCGAGGTCGTCGGGGATGGCGCCGGTATAGACGATGCAGCCCATCGGCCCGCGCTTGAGGACGATCGTCGCGTCCGACAGCGAGCGGATTGTGCGCAGCGCCGACAGGACGTCGCCGCCGCCGGCGATGCGGACCTCCTCCTCGGTGCCGACGATCAGGTCGCAATGGGGGAGCACGGTCTGGAGATGCTCGGAGACGCGGTCGGAGGCGATGAAGCGCTCGTCGCCCGCGGCGTGGCCGGCAAGCCCCCAGAGATTGGGGCGATAGTCGATGTCGAAGATCACCTTGCGCCCGGCGGCGCGGGCGATCTCCATCGCCCGGAATTGCGCGGCGGCGACATTGTCCTTCGAAAAATGGGTGCCGGTGACGACCAGCGCCTTCGCCGAGGTTATCAGCGCCGGGTCGATGTCGGCCTCGGTCAACGCCATGTCGGCGCAATTCTCGCGTACGAAGAGGAGGGGAAAGCTGGTGTCGTTCTCGACCGACAGCAGGACGAGGCCCGAGAGGCGCTCGCCGTCGACCTTGACGCCGTCGACCGCGACGCCCTCGCGGACGAGCTGCTCGCGGATGAAGCGGCCCATCTGCTCGTCGCCGACGCCGGTGATCAGCGCCGAGCGCAGACCAAGCCGCGCGGCACCGATCGCAATATTGGCGGGACAGCCGCCGACCGATTTCGCGAAGGAGGAGATGTCCTCGAGCCTCGACCCGATCTGCTTGCCGTAGAGGTCGACCGACGAACGGCCGATCGTGACGACGTCAAGGGTCGGGCCCGGCCGCGATTGCGACTTCGATTCTGGCCCCGACTCTGGCATTGAGCGCCTCCCGGATTATTATTGGACAGCGATATCGCCGCGACTTACAAATGAAACATGGGTTCTAAACCCCCGTCAATTCAGAATTTTCATTCTATCCTTGGGAGGAGACAAACATGGTCCGATTTGGGCTGCTTGGGGCCGGTCGCATCGGCAAACTTCACGGTGGCAACATCGCCGCGTCGCCGGATGCGAAACTGGTAGCGATCGCCGACGTCGTCGCCGAGGCGGCCGATGCGCTGGCCGCGGCGACGGGGGCGGAAGCGCGCAGCGCCGACGCGATCATAGCGGCCGACGACATCGACGCCATCCTGATCGGGACCTCGACGGACACCCATGCCGATTTCATCGAGCAGGCGGTCAAGGCCGGGAAGGCGGTGCTTTGCGAGAAGCCGGTCGACCTCGATGCGAAGCGCATCGAATCCTGCCTGGAGGTGGTGGATGCCAGCGGCAAGCCGCTGATGGTCGGTTTCAACCGGCGCTTCGACCCGAATTTCGCCGCGCTGAAGAAGCGCCTCGACGACGGGGCGGTCGGCGCGGTCGAGATGGTGACGATCGTCTCGCGCGACCCCGGACCGCCGCCGATCGCCTATATCGAGCGCTCCGGCGGGCTCTACCGGGACATGATGATCCATGACTTCGACCTCGCGCGCTTCCTGCTCGGCGAGGAGCCGGTCGAGGTCCACGCGATCGGCTCGGTGCTGGTCGACCCCGCGATCGGCAAGGCGGGCGACGTCGACACCGCCATGGTGATGCTCAGGACCGAGTCCGGCAAGCTCTGCCAGATATCCTGCTCGCGCCGCGCCACCTACGGCTATGACCAGCGGATCGAGGTCCACGGCTCGGACGGCATGATCCGCGCCGGGAACCTGCATGAGACGACGGTCGAGGTGGCGAACGGCAAGGGCTTCACCAGCGACCCGGTGCTGAATTTCTTCCTCGAGCGCTACGGCATGGCCTACCGGCTCGAACTCGCCGCCTTCATCGACGCGGTGAAGAACGGCACCCAGCCGTCGCCGTCGGGACGCGACGGTCTGATGGCGCAGCGTCTCGCCGACGCGGCGACCAAGGCGCGGGAGACGGGACAGCCGGTCAAGCTATAGCCGGCCGGGCCCTAGTCGGCGCCCGGAAGGAGCGTCGTTGCCGGAATCGGCTTCGGCGGCGGCGAAATAGGATTCGGATTGGCTTGGTGCCCATATTGCCAATAATGAAAGCTCTGCCGCGAACGGGAGGGGGGGATGCCGTCACGTATTACTAGAAAAAGAATAGAAGAATTCATTTCCGAGCTTGAAGCCTTCGGATCAACTGCCGGAAATAAGAGGCTTCGAGAAAAATTGGACTGGAAAGAAGATTTCTACTGGAAGGTCCAAGGTCATCTCGTTGAAGAAGGGACGATTGTGCCTGGTCGGGGCAAGGGAGGGTCTGTCCGTTTGACTAGGCTCGCCACTTCCAGTCCTGCGCCCACGACAGCAGTGTCCGATTCAGTCGCCAAAGAGCGAGACCTGTACAAAACCATAAGGCGAACGATCGAAACCACTTGGATCAAAAGATTTGGATTCGACGAAGTCAAAGTTGACGAAACGCACTCTCAGGGGTCAAAAGCAACAGGGGGTAAATTCACGCGGCCGGATATTACAGCTGCAGGGATCAGGCGATATGTATTCTTACCGCCACGCTTAGAGATCATGACCTTCGAGGTTAAGACCAAAAAGTCCGTCGACATTATGGGCGTGCTCGAATCAATAGCGCATCGTGAGGCGGCCCACCGCGCCTATGTCATATACGCGCTCTCCCGCTCCGCGTTCGATGAAAAAGATGAAGCCGAGCGAATTATGGAACTGGCGCAGAAATACGAGATTGGACTGATCTTCGCTGAAGATCCAACTAATCAAGAGAGCTGGGAGATTGGTTTGGACGCGATCAGACACGAGCCAGACCCCGCCCGGTTGGACCGGTTTCTAGGTGACCTGCCAAGCGACGTCATGAAGAAGCAGTTGCATAGGTGGAACGGCTGACTCTCACTCCCAGTGCCGCCTTCCGATCAAGTCAAACAACGCCAAATTGGTCCTACCGACGCAGGGGACGCCTTGGATCGATCACCGTCCTTGCCGGAATCGGCTTCGGCGGCGGCACCTTGCGGCCGAAGGTCAGGATGCGCTGCAGCCAGCCGAGCTCGCGCTCGGGAGTCTTTGGCGCTTCCACATAGTGGACGGCGATCTGGCCGTCCTCCTCGACGATGTGGAAGACGTTGAGCCGGAAGGAAGGGTAGTAGACCGCCGGCAGGTAGCCGAAGCGCACCGGCACGCGGTGCAGGATCTTGAGCCAGGTTCCCATGTTGGCGATGACCCGGCCTTCCTCCTCGACGAGGAAGGCGTCATGGGTGTGGCCGAAGAGGTAGACCGCGGTCTCCGGGTGTTCGGCGAAGACCTGGCGGGCGCGGGCGAGATAGACGTCGTTGCCGAGGCCCTCGATCGATTCCATGCCGCCGAAGCTCAGCCGGAATCGGGAGAGGGTGCGGCGGATGTCGTGCAGGACGACTGCCCCCGGGATCGCCATCAGCAGCATGAAGAACAGGATCACCATGTTCACCGCGATGATCGCGACGAAGATGTTGCCGACGAAGCCGAGCGACCGGATCACCGGATTGCGGAGGATGTAGTTGGCGTCGATCAGGCCGGCGCGGCGGGCAAGCTCGGCGACGAGCGCGATGCCGGCGACGGTGAGGAGCAGGAGGAAGACGCTGATCACGCCGCGCACCACCCAGGCCATCTCGCGGTAGAAATAGTTGGACACCACCCAGTCCGGGATCTGGTCGGTGGCGACCGAGCGGATGTCCTTCAGCCAGTTGCCGCGGCCGAATTCGGAATGGCGGCTGGCACCGGCGACGATGGTCTCGGTTATGTAATAGCCGACGGGCAGGGCGTAGCGATTGCCGTAGTCCGGCGAGGCGTTGAAGGGATCGGCCTGCTGGCCGTGCTCGATCCAGATCGTCCGGCCGAGCATTTCGCGCCTGAGGCTGATCGCGGTGTCGAGGTGGAGGTTGTAGCGCGCCAGCCGCTCGGCGAAGGCGGGGTCGCAGGCAAGGTCGTAGTCGTGGTTGCCGACCATGACGGTGATCCGAACACGCTCGCCGGTCGCCTTGAGCTGGTCGAAGATCGCCTGGTGGTGGCGGACGATCTCGTCGAACTTGGCGACGCCCTCGACCGTGGTCAGCTCCCAGAAACCGAAGGTGTCGCCGCCGATGATCAGCTCTGAATCGGTGCCCTTGGCCTCCAGCGCCTTGAGGAAGGTGATGAATTCCGCGGCGAAATCGCAGCGCTGCAATTCGCCGTCGCCGCCGAGATGGAGATCGCTGAGGAAGTAGTAGTCGCGCGCCATCCCGCCCGAATCCCGGCCGGCTTCAGCCACGGGCCTCGCGCCGCGCGCCCGCGGCGACGGCAAGCGCCATGGCAAGCGCCAGCGTGGCGGAAAGCGAACGGAAGCCCGCAAAGTCGGCCTCGACGACCTCGAGCTGGACGGTGGCGTTTGGCGAAAGCGGCGAAAAGGGGCTGTCGGTGATGGCGATGACCGGGACGCCGCGTTCGGCGGCCCGAGCCGAGAGGTCGACCGTGATCGGCGAATAGGGCGTGAAGCTGACGGCGACAAGGACGTCCTTCTTGCCAGCGCCGACGAGCTGCTCGGGGCCGAGCGCCGCGACATTGTCGATCAGCACCGCGCGGCAGCCGATCTTGGCGAGCGCATAGGCGAGGTAGGAGGAGACGGGGAAGACCCGGCGGAGGCCGATCAGGTAGATGGTATCGGCTTCGGCAAGGAGGCTCGCGGCGCGGTCGATATCGACGGTCGAGACGGTGTGGCGGAGGCGGTCGATCGAGGCGATGGCGGTCTCGGCGAAGCCGTCGAGCAGGCCGCTGGTGCCGTCGCGCCGGTCGTTGACCCTGTCGCCGATCCGGGCGAGTCGCTCGCGATAGTCCGGCCAATGGGACTTGAGCTGGGCGCGGAAGACGTCCTGCAGGTCGGTGAAACCGGCATAGCCGAGGGTCTGGGCGAAGCGGATGAGGGTCGAGGGCTGGACCTTGGCCTGGGCGGCGACGCTGGCCACCGTTCCGAAGGCGACCTCGTCGGGATTCTCGAGCGCAAAGGCGGCGACCTGGACGAGACGACGCGGGAGGGTCTCCCGGCGCGAGATCAGAAGGTCCTTCAGGCCGTCAAAGTCACGGGGCGGTTGTTCGCTGGTTCTGGTGCTCATCGCGGCAATATACAAAACGGGCGGGGTTCTGGTCCCCGCCCGCCTTGATATCAGGTTTTTGCCGGCCGTCAGCCGCCGATGCAGGTATCGGCGGTCTCGGGCGTGCAGACGTCGAGACCCGTATAGGTCGGATCGGCCGGAGCGGGCTTGCCATTCGCCATGTCATAGATGGCGTAGATGACCTTGTAGCCCATCTCGAAGGGGCGCTGGCCAACCTGACCGGCGGACAGACCTTCCTTCATCAGGTCGATCTGGACCGGCAGGGTGTCGGCGA
>JAGRKY010000026.1:0-565 GCA_020442095.1 Bauldia sp. | reverse complement strand
GGCACGAACTGCGGGAAGCCGCCGGTCGGCGTGAAGGCGTCGAGGTCCGGATACTTGCCGAGGATGTCTTCCATCTGCTGCACCGACAGCGGGAAGTCGTCGTTGGTGTAGAGCGGGCAGCCATCCACCTCGGTCCAGCCGTTCTGGCCGGTGAGGCGCTCACCCGGCGATTCCGTGCCGGTCATCCCGCCGAGCGTGTCGCGGATACCCTGCATACGCTCGTTGTGGTTGGCCGCGGCCGCGCCGCCGGACTGGATGCAGATCGTGCCGCCATTCGGCTTGATCTCCATCACGCGCTTCGCGATGTTGACGCCGATGTCGTAGTTATGCGTGCCGATATAGGCGGTCCGCAGGTCGGCATTCTCGGGCAGAAGGTCGGAGTCCCAGGTCAGGACCGGGATGCCCTTCGCCTTGGCGTCCGGAAGAACGCTGGCCATCGCCGCGGCATTCGACGGCGACACGCCGATGCCGTCGACGCCCTTGGCGATCAGGTCGGCGACGATCTGGATCTGCTCGTCACCACCGCCGTGCTCGCCGGGGCCGGTGAAGTAGCACTCGACCTTGT
>JAGRKY010000325.1 GCA_020442095.1 Bauldia sp. | reverse complement strand
TCAGGTCGTCGTGCCATTCGCCGGTATCGGCATCGCGGACGCAATGGGCGGCCGTCAGCAGAACCGTCGGCGAGATGAACTGCGCCGAGCAGACATAGTTGTCATTCCCGGAACGGAAGAAGAGCTTGCCGGCCCAGTAAAGCGGCTTCTCGTAGACGTTGCCCGAGGACCGCTCGCGATCCGAGACGAGATCCTTGGCGGGGCTCGATCCGGGATTCGCGGGGCGCGCCGCGCGGTCGCCGGTCCGGGCCTTGGCCACAGCGTCCGGGCTCACGGTCGGCAGCTGGACCTGCTTCGCCCGCTCCATCGCCGCCGGCGTCCAGGAACTCAGACGATCGCGGTTCGGAGCGGCGCGGTTGCCGTCGTTGCCGGCCGATTGAGCAAAGCCGGGACCGCTTACCAGAGCGAGCGTCACGGCCGCGGGAATAATCCAAAGTCGGTTCAAATTACCCTCCATTTCAGATCGGTTGGTGATGGGATTGACGAGCGCTTCCAGGGATTCCGGCTCCCCGGAACCGGACAAAGTCTTATCGTCTGCCGCGGCTGGGGCCGCGTCAATGGCATAACGATCAGAACGGATTATCGGATGTTCGGGGGGATTTTGGAACCGTCGGTTCCAGAACGGAGACGCGGAAAAGAGCATGGATGCTTCCAGGCGCTCGGTGAGACCCCTCTCGCGTGCTGTAGTGCCGCCCGATGGTGGCGGAATGAAGGTCGGCAAATGGCCGACCTTCTACCTTTTCGTGTCAATACAGGCCGCCGGTTCCCGAGATGACCGCGCGGTCGGAATCGGGGGCCACCGTGAGCGGATTGCCAAGCGAATCCGTGTAACCGATGACCGAATAGGTGTCGGGCGGGCCGGTTCCGGGCTTGAAGGCTTCGAGCAGCACGCCCGGTCCGGTCGCGTTGGTATGGAGACCGGTCTTGCGGTCGATCGGGATGAAGTTCATCCCCGGCGGGACACGGAACGGAATCGCCGGCTTGTCCTTCAGGGCTTCCTTCATGAAGTCGACGAAGATCGGCGCCGCGAGCTGGCCGCCGGTCGATCCGCGCCCGAGATTGCGGGGCTTGTCGTAGCCGACGAAGACGCCAACCACCAGGTCCGGCGAAAAGCCCATGAACCACGCGTCGTGATAGTCGTTGGTCGTGCCGGTCTTCCCGGCCAGCGGCTTGTCGATCGAGCGCGAGACGATCGTCGCGGTGCCGCGCTGGACGACGCCCTCGAGCATCGAGACCATCTGGTAGGCGGTCATCGGATCGAGCACCTGGTCCGAATCGTCGATGATCTCCGGCTCGTCCTGGCCCTGCCACTCGCCGGCCTCGCAGCTTTCGCAGATCCGCTTGTCGTGGCGGAAGACCGTCTCGCCATACCGGTTCTGGATGCGGTCGATCAGCGTCGGGCTGATCGACCGGCCGCCATTGTCGATGATCGAGTAGCCAGCGACCATGCGCAGGACCGTCGTCTCGCCGGCGCCGAGCGACATCGGCAGGTATTGCGGCAGGTTGTCATAGACACCGAAACGCCGGGCATATTCGGCAACCAGGGGCATGCCCATGTCCTGGGCGAGCCGGACGGTCATCACGTTCCGCGACCGCTCGATGCCGGTCCGCAGCGTCGACGGACCGTAGAATTCGTTGCTGTAGTTCGACGGGCGCCAGATCTCCTGGCCCGGTCCCGGATCGATCTCGATCGGCGCGTCCATCACCACCGAGGACGGCGTATAGCCGTTGTCGAG
>JAGRKY010000324.1:383-3686 GCA_020442095.1 Bauldia sp. | reverse complement strand
TGCCGGCCCAGACCCAGAGAAGGCCAATATCGATAAGGAACCAGGCGCGGGATTCCACCGGTCCCTCGACGGCGTCGCGAAGCATCCAGCCGATGACCGGGATGGAGAAGACGATCCTGCGCAGCATGGGCCCAATCCTTGTTTTCCTTCATCTAGGTGGGCGCATAGCAGGCAACAAGGAAGCGGCCTGCGACGCTTCGCGGCAGGCGCGATCGGCCGCGGCGACGAGGGTCGGCAGGCGGTTCCGCCCGTGCATGGCGCGGACCAGGCGCTTCGCCTCGTCGAGGGCGATGCCGCGGCTGGTGACGTAGAGCGGCCGCGTGCTCCGGCCGCGATAGATTTCCGTCCCGGCCGGGGTTCCGGCGAAGCGGGTCTTGGCGATGCCGATGACCGGAACCCGCCCGTCGAGGGCGCGATGGAGATGCGCGCCGAGACCGTCGCGCCCGTCCGTGCCGAGCGTCACATAGCCGTCGACGAGGATGGTGGCCGGAAGCGGATCCAAGCGTTCCAGGAGGGTAAGCAGGCAGGGGAGCTCGCGCTCGTAGAAATGGCCCGGGCGGTATGGGGCGACGTCGGCGATCGGCACGATCTCGGTGCGCGCGATCCGGTCCGAGGTCCAGTCGGCGAAGGCGATGCCGGCCGCCACCGCCCGGCCGTCGCCGTCATAATGGACATCGGTGGCGAGGCTATAGTCCACTCTTTGCGCGCTCCCTGGGAGCGGCGACCCTAGGCAAGCCGGCGGCGCATGGGAAGGCGGCCAGCGACATTGCCCCGACGGGACGGCAGGAGACCGAGCAGATGGTGAGCGAGAGCCGATTCTGGGACCGCATCGCCGCGCGCTATGCGCGCCAGCCGATCGCCGACGAGGAGTCCTACCGGAAGAAGCTTGCGATCACCCGCGGGCTTCTCGGGCCCGACATGCAACTGCTGGAATTCGGTTGCGGCACCGGCTCGACGGCGATCGTCCACGCGCCCCATGCCCGGCATATCCAGGCGATCGACATCTCGCCGCGGATGCTCGATATCGCGAGGGGCAAGGCCGAAGCTGCGGGCATCACCAACATCACCTTCGAAGAGGCCGGCATCGATGACTACGAGGCGCCCGACGGCGGCTATGACATGGTGTTGGGCCTCAGCATCCTGCATCTTCTCGCCGACCGGGACGCGGCGATCGCGAAGGTCCACCGGATGCTGAAACCGGGCGGTCTCTTCGTCACCAGCACGACATGCCTCGGCGATAGCATGCGGTGGATGAAGGCCGTGGTGCCCGTCGGCCGCGCCGTCGGGCTGATGCCGCTGGTCAGGGTCTTCACCGCGCAGGAGCTTGAGGCGAGCCTGACCGGGGCGGGCTTCGCGATCGAGCAGAACTGGCAGCCGGGCAAGGGAAAGGCCGTCTTCATCGTCGCGCGGAAGGCCGGTTGACGGACCAGTCGGCCGCCGCGCTCCGGTGCTTTGTGGCGCGCAACTTGCACGTTTGGGAGGGGGCGATCGCCACGGATTTCTGAGCACGGGGGTGCATGTGGAGCGCTACGACCTTATCGTTATCGGCAGCGGGCCAGCGGGGCGCCGGGCCGCGATCCAGGCCGCCAAGCTCGGCCGCAAGGTGCTGGTCATCGAGAACCGGCTCCGGGTCGGCGGCGTCTCGGTCCATACCGGCACGATCCCGTCGAAGACGCTGCGCGAGACGGTGCTCAACCTCTCCGGCTGGCGCGAGCGTGGCTTCTACGGGCTCTCCTACCGGGTCAAGAAGGACATCGAGGGCCAGGACCTCGGCGTGCGGCTGAGGAAAACGCTCGACTACGAGATCGAGGTGCTCGAGCACCAGTTCGCGCGGAACGGGGTCCGGACCTTCGCCGGGGTCGCCCGCTTCGCCGATCCGCATACGCTGATCGTCAAGAATGCCGTGGAGGAGCACAGCTTCGCCGCCGACAAGATCATCATCGCGGTCGGCACCGCGCCGTTCCGCCCGCCGGGGATCCCCTTCAACGACAGGAACGTCTTCGACAGCGACAACATCGCCACCGAGCCGCATGTGCCGCGCAGCCTGACGGTGGTCGGCGCCGGCGTCATCGGCATCGAATATGCGACGATCTTCTCCGCCCTCGACGTGCCGGTGACGATCATCGAGCCGCGCGAGTCGCTGCTCGAATTCATCGACCGAGAGATCATCGACGAGTTTCTCCATGACCTGAGGAAGCGCGGCATCCAGTTCCGCCTCGGCGCCAAGGTCGAGAAGGTGGAGCTCGACGAGCAGGGCTATGCGGTGAGCTCCCTCTCCGACGGTCGCCGGGTGCGCACCGAGGCGCTGCTCTATGCCGCCGGCCGGGTCGGCGCGACCGCCAATCTCGGCCTCGACACCTGCGGCATCGAGGCGGACAACCGCGGCCGGCTGACCGTCGACCGCAGCACCTTCCAGACATCGGTGCCGCATATCTATGCGGCCGGCGACGTCATCGGCTTCCCGAGCCTCGCCTCGACCTCGATGGAGCAGGGGCGGATCGCCGCCTGCCATGCCTTCGGCGCGCCGGTCTCCGCGGCGCCGGAATATTTCCCCTATGGCATCTATGCGGTGCCCGAGATCTCGACGGTCGGGCTGACCGAACGCGAGGCGCGGGCGGAGGGCATCGGCTACGAGGTCGGCATCGCCCGCTTCCGCGAAATCTCGCGCGGCCACATCATGGGCCTCGAATCGGGGATGATGAAGCTGCTCTTCTCGCTCGACGATCGCACGCTGCTCGGCGCCCATATCGTCGGCGAGGGCGCGACGGAGCTGATCCATATCGGCCAGGCGGTGCTCAACCTGCGCGGCACCATCGACTATTTCGTCGAGAATGCCTTCAACTACCCGACGCTTGCCGAAGGCTACAAGATCGCGGCGCTCGACGCCTATAACCGGATGGGTCCGCGCCGCCCCGCGGAAAGCTGACCGGCGGAACGGCGTTTCCAATGGGATCCCGATCGCCGGTCGCGTTCACGGGGCTGTGCGCTGACGCGGACCGGATCGTTGGCTATCTTCGCCGAGCCCTCCCAACCTCCAGCTGGAACCTCCCATGCCCCCCACCAGGATTCTCGTCTTCGCCGGCTCGATCCGATCCGGTTCGCTCTCGACCAAGCTCGCCGCGCTTGCCGCCAAGGAAATCGCGCTCGCCGATGCCGAGGTCACCCTCATCTCGCTCGCCGACTACGAGATGCCGATCTACAACGGCGATCTCGAGAAGGAGAAAGGCGTCCCCGAGAACGCGACGAAGCTCGCCAGGCTGATCGCCGCGCATCAGGGGGTGATGATCGCGACGCCGGAATACA
>JAGRKY010000324.1:0-347 GCA_020442095.1 Bauldia sp. | reverse complement strand
GGGTGAGCCGGGTCGAGGCGACCGGAGACATCAAGTACCGCAACCGCGTCTATGCGATCGGCAGCACCTCGGACGGGATGATCGGCGGCGCCCGGGCGCTGATCGATCTCCGCAAGATCGTCCTGACGGCGCTTGGGGCGATCCTGATCCCGACCAAGATCGAGGTGAGCCGGGCGCAGGACGCCTTCGACGAAGCCGGCGAGCTCACGGTCGAGCCGGTCTCGAAGCTGCTGAAGCGCCTCTGCCGCCAGCTCGTCGACCTGTCGGCGCGTCTGGCGGACTAGCCAGCGCTTGACCTCGCCCCAGCTTCGGCTAGTAGACAGGGCTTCATGCAGCCGATTCCCGCC
>JAGRKY010000323.1 GCA_020442095.1 Bauldia sp. | reverse complement strand
CCGCAGGTTCTTGGGGCTGATCACCTTCGCCTTTTCGCCGAAGCAGCCGGCATATTCGTTGTGGGGATCGATCAGCAGGATCCGGAGATTGGTATCCTTGTCGAGGATCTCGTTGAGGATCAGCGACACGCTGGTCGACTTGCCGACGCCGGTCGTTCCGAGGACGGCGAAATGCTTGTGGAGCATCTCGTCGAAATTGACATAGGCGGGAATCGACGAGTCGAGCTGCAGGCGGCCGACCTCGATCGTCTCGCCGCCGGCGATGCGATGGATCAACCTCAGTTCTTCCGGACCGATCTCGGCGAGATGGTCGCCGATCGTCGGGTAATCCGTCACCCCGCGCTGGAAGAAGGCGGAAGGCTGGCCGTGATTGCGGATCTCGCCGAGCAGGTCGATGTCGGCAAGCAGGTCCGCGCCGTCGCCATTCGGCTGGGCGACAAGCCTGGCCAGGACGCCGACCACCCGCGAATGATGGGTCTGCATGGCGACCAGGCGGCCGATGGTCAGCCGGGCGGCGCCGGGGCCGGTCGAGGCTGCCGCATCCAGCCGCGCGGTCGCCTGCGAGCCATTGACCGAGGTCACCAGCCCGATCGGGTGTTCGCGGTCGTGATGGGGCATCGGCCCGTCCCTCCGGGTGCGCGTCCTCTGCAATCGGCGCATCGCCTGTCCGAACAATCATGCCGTGCAAAGGTAAACATCGCGTCATCACGCGGCGGGCGCTTGCCCGTATCCCACCGGGCGGCCGCACCCGTTCCATGCCGGGGAGTCAACCGGGGGGTGTGTCGGCTATCTCCAATCCCGACGCCGAGCGGAGCGCCGCAACCGCCGCGGCAACGACCGCGGCGACCGGCGGCCCGATATCGATGCGCAGCGCCGGCTCGCCCGGTCCCGGCGGCTCGAGCGTGGCGAGCTGGCTGTCGAGGAGCCCGGCCGGCATGAAATGGCCCTTGCGGTTGCCGATCCGGGCGGCGAGGGTCTCCCGGCTGCTGTCGAGGAAGAGGAAGAGCAGCGGCCGCCCGGCCGCGGCGACCAGGCGCTCCCGATAAACCCGCTTCAGCGCCGAACAGGCGACGATGACGCCTCCCGGCGTTTCGCCGATCGCCTTGCCGATGGCGTCGAGCCATGGCCAGCGGTCGTCGTCGGTGAGCGGGGTTCCCGACGACATCTTTCGGACATTGGCCTCCGGGTGGAAGGAATCGCCTTCAAGCATGGGCAGGCCGAGGCGTTCGGCCAGTCCCTCGCCGATCACCGTCTTGCCGCTGCCGGCGACGCCCATCACGACGATGGCGGTCGGCTTGTTCCTGCCCGCCGCATCTTCCACCATGCCACTTTCTCCGATTCCGGTCATTCCGGCATGATCGCGGGCCGGCCGGGGCTTGGCAATGCCGGGGGCGCCCACGATCGGGCAGGCGCTATCGTTGCCGCGCCCGGAGGCCGGGCCGGTTTGCGATCCTTCCGTCTTTGCGCCTCCTTCGAGGCTCCTCCGGCCTTCGGCCGTCCTCGCCTCTTGCTTGCCTCCCTGTCGCGCCTCGCGGCGCTCCTCGCCTCTTG
>JAGRKY010000322.1 GCA_020442095.1 Bauldia sp. | reverse complement strand
ATCAACACCTATCCGGGCAAGCTGAAGCTGATCCTCTGCGGCTTCCACGAGGCGGCGCTGATGGCGCAGGCGGCGATCAGGATCGTCAACCCCGAGAAGCGGGTCGTCTTCCAGTACACGACCTCGTCGTCGAACCTGCAGAAGAAGCTCGGCGTTATCTGAGCGCTCTTCTCGCCCCTCACTCCCGGGCGGGCGAATCCGCCTGTTCGGGCCGTGCGGGAAGGCGTATCCTGTCTCCCGGTGCAAGGGCGCGCAGGCTGCCCGAAGCCGGAGAGCGACGATGGTGCAGGAAGCCCGTCACGACGCCTGGCAAGCCGCCGACAGCTACGACCGCTACATGGGGCGATGGAGCCGACAGGTCGCGTCGCTCTTTCTCGACTGGCTCGACGTCGACGAGGGTGTCGACTGGCTGGAGGTCGGGTGCGGCACCGGGGCGCTGTCCGCCGCCATCCTGGCGCAACGCAACCCGAGGAGCCTGATCGCCGTCGACCAGTCGCAGGCGTTCGTCTCCGCCGCGACGGCCGGCGTCGACGACCCGCGCGCGGTGTTCCAGGTCGGGGACGCGCAATCGCTCGACCTCGCGACTGCGAGCAGGGACGCCATCGTTTCGGCGCTCGTGCTCAACTTCGTGCCGGACAAGGTCAGGGCGCTTGCCGAGATGAAGCGCGTCGCCCGCCGCGGAGCGACGATCGGAATCTACGTCTGGGATTACCCCGGGGACGGGCTGGGGTTCGTCCGCGCCTTCTGGGACGCTGCCGCCGCCCTCGACCCCCGCGCATCGGAATTCGCCGAGAACCGGCGCTTCTCTTTTTGCACGCCGGAGGGAATGAGCGAGCTGTTCGTGTCGGCCGGGCTCGCGGCGCCCGTGTGCCGGGCGATCGAAATCCCCACCGTCTTCCAGAATTTCGACGATTTCTGGCGTCCCTTCACGCTCGGGGCGGGGCCGGCGCCCGGCTATTGCGCCAGCCTTTCCGAGGACCGGCTCCGCCAGCTATCGGAGAGGCTGCGGGAAACCCTGCCGAGGAACGATGGTGGCGCGATCCCGCTGAAGGCGCGGGCATGGGCGCTCAGGACGACGATCGACTGATCGTCGTCCTCCGGATCACTGCTTGGTGAAGGTGATGTCGCTCGCGACGAATTCGGCCTTGGTCTTGGTATCCGTCGTCTTCGACACGGTGCGGTACTTGCCGTCGCTGACCACGGTCTGAATGGTGGCCTTGCCCGCCTTGTTGGTCTTCCGGTCGACGAAGGTGGCGTTGAGGGCGATCTGGTTGTTGGTCGCCTTGCCGGAGAATTTCAGCGGTCCCTTGGTGGAAAGGGATTCGAGGGAGCCGCTATAAGCGCCGGACCCCTGGGACTGGATCGTGCCGGCGATGCGCCCGGAATTGGTCGCCACCGCGCAGCGGCCCTTCTGGTTGAGCGCTGTCCCGCTGTTCGACAGGGTGTTGGTGATCTTGCAATAGACCATCTCCGGCTCGGCGCTCGGGCTCGACTTGAAGGTGCCGCGGCCGACCCAGTTTCCGGCCATCTGGGCGAGAAGCGGGTCGTCGGCGGCCGGCGCCGGCTGGGCCGCGAGGCCGAAGGCCATGGCCATCAGGATCAGGCCTGCACGGGCTCGTCCTGCGCCGCGGATTTCTCGTCTTTCTTGGATTTCTTCGTCTCGAACCATGAATGTGCCACTCCGGCCATAAGTGCCGGCAGGACCAGAAGGTCCGCCAGGAGGGCGACAGCGAGGGTTACCGTCGCCAGTTCGCCGAACAGCTTTATAGTGGGCATTTCGCTCACAAATGTGGTCGAAAGCCCGGCGATGATGATGGCTGTCGTCCCGACCAGCACCGGTCCGATATGGCGCGACGTGTCGACCAGCCGGTCAGGCAGGCGCAGCGAAGCGCCGCTCAGCCTGAAGCGGTTGAGATAGTGAATGGTGTCGTCGACCGCAATACCGAAGGCGACGGTGAGCGACAGCACGCTGGTGAACTGCATCCCGGCGCCGACGATGAACAGGATCGCGCCGGTGGCGAAGATCGGCAGCGCGTTCGGCAGCAGGGCGACGACGCCCATCCGCCAGTCGCGGAAGGCGAGCATGATCGCGCCGACGCCGGCGACCACCGCCAGCGTCAGGCTCCAGAACAGGTTGTTGATCGTCCGGTCGCTCTCACGCGCCGTCAGCACCGTCACGCCGGTGATCTGGACGCCGGGTCCGCCGGCCTTGCGCGCCGCCGCCTCGATCTCGTCGATCAGCGGCTTGGCCTCGCTGGTCGTCATCTCGTGAACGTTGACGGTGACCAGCGATTCGCCCTCGCGGCCGAAGAAGCGCGACGCGGTCTCCGGCGGCATCTCCCCGGCGAGCTCGGTGAGCTTCTCCGAGGCCTGTTGCAGGGTGCCGCCGAGCCATTCGGCGACGCTCCATAGCGACAGGGGGCTCTGGACGCCCTTGATCCCGGCGACGGCCTCGTGGACGGCCCGGATCTTCTCGAGGCCTTCGGGCGAGGTCGGCGATGCATCGCCGAGCGGCACGACGATCTGGATCGGGTAGGCGCCGTCGAACAGCTTGTCGATGCGGCCGAGCGCGGCATTGGCGGGGTTGTTGGAGGGCAGGTGCTCGCGCAGCGAATGTTGCGGCGGGACCGAGAAATACATCACGCCGAGAACGACGACCATGATGCCGGCGACCACGGCGATCCCCCTGGCGTGCCGCACCGAGAAACGGCCGATCGCCGCATTCGGGCCGCGGAGCCAGGCGAGCAGGCTGCGGCCGGTGCCCTCCGCCGGGTTCCAGAAGCGGCCGAGATAGATGGCGAGCAGCGAATGGACGGCAAGCACCAGCATGCCGCCGAGCACGGCGCCGATCGCCCCGATCCAGGCGAAGCGGCTGACGATCTCGACATCCGAGAGGGTCAGCGACAGGAAGGCGAGGGCGGTGGTGATCGCGGTCAGGATGCAGGCCGCGCCGACCTCCTCCTCGGCCAGCCGGGCCGCCTCCTTCGGGTCGGCGCCCTCGGCCCGGTATCGTCGCCAGGCGAAGGTCAGGTGCATGGCATCGGCGTAGCCGAGGACCATGATCAGGGCCGGAACGACGTTCGACATCACCGTGATCTGCGTGCCGAGAAGGCCGATCATCCCGAGGACGGAGCCGCCGGCGATGATTGCCGGCACGGCGGTCATGACGGAGGCGATCACCGAGCGGAAGACGATCAGGCTCATGATGATGCCGATGATCACGCCGGCGGTGTTGAGGAGGATCTGGTCGTGAATCAGTACGTCGACGATGTCGAGGCGGAGGACGGGGAAGCCGCTGACGGTGACTTCCAGGCCGGTGTCGCCGAGGATGTCCTTCGCGGTCTGCTCGATCTGCTGGCGGAGCACGCGGGTGACCGCGAGCGGCGCCTTCGGCTCGCTCGGGGTGACGATGAAGTTCATCGCCGTGCCGTCGGTCGACAGGAGCTTGCTGCCGAAGAGCGGGTGCGAGCGGATCTTGTCGAGGAGTTCCGGGCTGAGCCCCGCCTCGGCATTGTCGATCAGCAGCGGCGCGTCGCCATTGGCGTCAGGCGGCTGCCTCAGCGCGAAGGCCGAGACGACGCTGCCGACGCCATCGATGAATTGCAGCTCGAACTGGAAGTCGCGGAGCTTGGCGAAGACCTCGGGCTCGGCAAGGCGCTTGCCCTCGACGAGGATCAGGATCTCGTTCTCGGGATCGACGAAGTCCTCGACGGTCTGTGAATAGACCTTGTAGGCCTCGGTGCCGCCGGCAAAGACGGCGCGCAGGTTCTGGTCGAAGCTGAGTTGCGAGCCGCCATAGGCGCAGAGCCCGAGCAGGATGAGGACGACCAGACCGGAAGCCCGAGGCCACCGAAAGACCGGTGCCACGATCCGTTCGAGACCGAAGCCGAGAGAATTCATTCTGCTGATCAACCCCGCCCCGCTCCGGTTGAAGCCGGCCGCGCGACGCGCGCACGGTCGATATGCGCTGTGGCGGAATTGAGGTGGCGGGCCGCCCTGGAATTCGCGGGGAGTGCGACATCTTCGCCGCGCCGCCGGTCCTGCTGGGGCCTGTCGGCTTGCATGTGTCTTTCCGGCCTTTGATTGGCGCCACCCTAGTGCAGGAGTTTTGACGGTACGGCAAGGGCCTGTCAAACTTTTGCGGTCGGGGCCGGCAGCCTGCGGCCGGCCGGCCGGAACGAGGGGCCGAGATGAAGACGCAATCCTTCCTTTTCGCCGACGACGGCGACATCCCCAACAATACCGTCCCGCTGATCGTCTATGCGCAAGCGCTCGATCCGGCGGAGGGCGATCTCGCCTCCCGCTTCGAGGCGCTTTTCGCGCGAAACGGCTGGGGAGGAAGCTGGCGGAACGGCATCTTTCCCTTCCACCACTACCATTCCACCGCCCATGAGGTGCTCGGTATCGCCGGCGGCGGGGCGGAGGTGCTGTTCGGCGGCGAAGCGGGGGAGAGGCTCAAGGTCAGGGCAGGCGACGCGGTGCTGATCCCGGCCGGGGTCGGCCACAAGCGCCTCTCGGCGACGCCCGACCTCCTGGTCGTCGGCGCCTATCCCGGCGGGCAATGGGCCGACCTGATGCGCGAGGGCGCCGAGGACCGTGAGGCGATCCGCAGCCGAATCGCGGCGATTGCAGTCCCCGACGACCCGGTCGGCGGCAGGGACGGGCCGGTCGCGCGCCTCTGGGAAGCCTGAACGCCTCAGGCGAGGACGACGAAATCGCCGGCGTGGAGGTTGAGGCCCTTGTCGAGCTGGGCGAACTGAACCGCGGGCGCGCCGCCGACGCCGTCGGGATCATAGAGGAGAGCGCCTGTCTTCCTGTCGAAGAGGATGAAGTCGTTCGTGTCCTGCGCTTCGCTGTCGTTGCGGAACTCGCCGGGCTGCAATCCGCCGGGTCCGGTCAGGGCGGCGAATACGGCCTTGGAGAGGTGGAGCTCGTCGTGGCCCGGCTCGAACCTCTTTATCTTGTCGACGTTGGCGGCTTCGTCCAGGCCGGTGTCGAAGACGAACTTGTCCTTCCTGTCGCCGGCGACGAGCTTGTCGTTGCCGTCCCCCGAATAGACCAGGCCGGCTTTGCCGTCCTTGCCCCGGTAGACATCGTCGCCGCTGCCGAGCTGGACGACGCCGTCGATCTTGCCCTTGTTGATGATCTTGTCGTGGGCTCCCGCTGATTCGGCCAGCACGTCGCCGACGATCGTGCCCTTGTTCTTCAGCATGAGCTGGCCCGAGACGGCGCGAATAGCGGCGACCCCACCCTGCAAGACCCCGTCTGCCTGGTTGACGACGGTCGTCGTCAACCCGTCGAGCGTCTCTGCATACACGCCGAAGACTTCGGATTTGATCAGCCCGGCATTCTTGATCAGGGCCCCTTCCGTGCCGCCCGGTGTGCTCGTCGCGTAACCAACTCCGACGGCTCCGCCGATGATCTTGCCGGTGTTGGTGACGTGCAGGCCGGCGATGTCGCTACCAAGGATGCCATACGCCGGAACAGCGATCGTGCCGTCGTTCACGACGGTCGCCCCGAAGGCGGCCGTGCCGCCGAAATAGATTCCGTAGGTGCCGGTGATGGTCGCCCCGGTCTTGTTGGTGACGGTCGAGTTGTTTCCAAGAAACTCCACGCCGGAACTCGAGGCCCAGACGAAGCCGCGGTTGACGAGCGTGCTGTTGTCATGGGTGCTCTGGATCGCGGAGAAACCGAGCGCGGCGACCATCACATCGCGGGCGACGACCCATGTCGTGCCAGCGGCCTGGTATTCGATCGCGTAACCGGAA
Source organism: Bauldia sp. (assembly GCA_020442095.1). The sequence continues at coordinate 878 of JAGRKY010000322.1, read as the reverse complement.
CCGGCAAGAATGTCTGTCGTCTGGTACGGCATGGTCGCAGTCCACCTCCCTTCGACAGCCCGCTTTCAACGGGCCTGAGGGCGCGAACTAACCATTGGGCCGACCAAAGGCCGAGCGGAACCGCTCCCGGCAGTTACCGATGTTTGAAGCGGATATCTAAGCTTTTGCGGTAACTTGTGACAAAGCGCCGAGGCACCGCCTTGCTCAATCCCCGCAGCCCGCCCGTTGCTACTTCTGCACGGACTCTTCCGGGCTCGCGTCTCGCTTTCCCGCGCCGCCCACGCCGCGCAACTCGGCGACGACATCGGCGAGGCGGGGCGGGCGGGCATTGACGAAGGGCAGCGGGCGGCAGACCTCCATCGCCGCGATCCCGACCCGGGCGGTGAGCAGCCCGTTGACCACGCCCTCGCCGAGCCGCGCCGAGAGCTTGGCGGCGATGCCGTGGCCGAGGATCTGCTGGAGAAGCGAGTCGCCGGCCGCCATGCCGCCGGTCACCGCGAGATGGGTGATCGCGGCGCGGGTCAGCCGCAGGAAGCCGAGGGTGCCCGGCCGCCCGTCATAGAGCGAGGCGAGCTGGCGGATCAGCCTGAGGATCTGGGCGCCGACGAAGAGCACGTCGACCGCGGCGCGGGGCGAGATGGCGGTGACCAGCGCGACGCGCTTGGAGGTCGAAAGCACCAGCCGCCGCGCCGCCTCGTCGAAGGGCAGCATCAGCTCGGTCTCGGCGAGGCCGATGAGGTCGCGCCCGTCGATGATCTCCTCGACATGGCGGGCGAGCGCGGCGCGCCCGCGGGCGGTCTCGGGCCGGCCGTCATAGAGGCGGATCAGCTCGCGGGAGAGGCTGCGCGCCGCGGTCCGGTCGTCGCTGTCGATGATCG